>CAIVQM010000289.1 GCA_903908025.1 uncultured bacterium | reverse complement strand
CGTGACATTGGCTGCGTCGGCGGGGCGGCGCATGACCGCAACGGAGGACTTGGCCCGGTCGTAGCTGTCGAGAGCACGCTGCATGTCGGCACGCGTCGCATCGTCGAAGTCAGGGTCGGCGAGGCTGAAGGAGCCCAGCCGCTCGCCATAGGCGGTGATGTCCTCGTCGACGGTTGCCCGGACTGCCGTCAACTGGATCAGCTGCTTCTTTCGGCTCCGGCGCACGATAACGACAACGATGACCGCACCGCCGATGAGCAGGACGAGCAGGAAGATCAACGGTCCCGCCCCACCGGCAGACTCGGCGGAGGAGGTTCCCGCGGCGTTGCCCGCTGCGGGATCAGCCACGAGGGTCACGAACTGCGACAGCACTGCGTAGACGCCGCCGTCGCGTGCATCCTGGAAGGCCTGAGTCGCGAGGTCGGCGGCCAGACCGCTGTTGGTGGTGGCACCGGCCCGGAACTGGCTGCCCACAACGGCCGCATACACGCCGCGCAAGCCGACCTGGGACTGCAGGGCGATGAGCGTCTCGTCGACGGTTGCGCCGCCTGCGGCCGACTCCGGCAGTACCGCGATGAACACCGGCACACCGCTGTCGCGGATCTGCGCTGTCAGTTGATCGACCTCAGCCGAGGAGAGTGGATTCTCCGCCGCCGGGTCGCTGTAGACGGGGTCGCCACCGCGCAAGGTCGCTGCCGCCTGCGAGACATCCGGGGCGGCGTGCGACGTAGGCGCTATCGCCAGGGTGACGGCCAGAGCGGTGAAGATCGCGGACAGGAGAATCACGAAGCGGCGCATGTCTCCACGGTACGTCATGTCACAGCCTGCGCCAGCGGGCTGAGTCGGCTACGAGGCCAGCCAGGCGATGGCCGACTCGCGATCGTGGAAGGTGCGGATGTTCAGTCCGCGGTTGACGCCGGCCGTCTCCCAGAAGCCGACAGATGCTGCGGCGGTGGCATCCGTCGGACGGACGACTGCCTCGCGGAAGCGATCGGAGACACCCATATCCGCTAGGAATTTGACCAGTTCGAACAGGTCAGTGACGGTCGGGGTCCACACCAGGTCGGTGCAGTCGGCCAGCACGCTCCACGTGTCCTGCTCCATCGCCACGGCCGCGCACGCCGCCATCGCGTCATCCACGTCCTGCTTGCTGACATGTCCGGCGTACCGAGCCTCGACGATCGGATACTCGGGAAGCAGGCTGTTGACGGTGGTGGTCATGCTCGCCTACGTCAGTCGGTGATCTCGCACAGCACCGTGCCGGTGGGCACCGTGGCTCCCACCTCGGCGGTGAGCTTGCCGATTGTGCCGGCCTTGTGGGCCGTGAGCGGCTGCTCCATCTTCATCGCCTCGAGTACGACGATGAGATCGCCTTCGGCAACCTGCTGGCCCTCGGTGACCTCGACCTTGACGATGGTGCCCTGCATGGGGGCGACGAGGGAGTCGCCGGTCGCACCGGCTCCGGCCTTCTTGCCACCGCCCTTGCGCTTCTTCGGGCCAGCCGCGGCGGCCGATCCGGTGGATGCGCCGAGCCCGGCGGGCAGGGTGACCTCGACGCGCTTGCCGCCGACCTCGACGACGACCGTCTCGCGCGGGTCGGCCTCAACGAGGGCGTCCGTGGCACCGGTGTACGCGGGGATGGTGTTGTCGAACTCGGTCTCGATCCAGCGAGTGTGGACGCTGAAGTCGACGCCGGGTGCGGGTGCGAAGGCCGGATCGCGGACGACGGCGCGGTGGAACGTGAGCGCGGTGGCGATGCCCTCGACCTCGAACTCATCGAGTGCGCGGCGGGAGCGCTCGAGGGCCTCCTCGCGCGTGGCGCCGGTGACGATGAGTTTCGCGAGCAGCGAGTCGAAATTGCCGCCGATCACGTCGCCGGCCTGGAAGCCGGAGTCGATGCGAACGCCCGGGCCGCTCGGCGGCTTCCAGACGGACAGCACGCCGGGAGCGGGGAGGAAGTTGCGGCCCGGATCCTCGCCGTTGATGCGGAACTCGAAGGAGTGGCCGCGCAGGACCGGATCGTCGTAGTCGATGACGCCGCCCTCGGCGATGCGGAACTGCTCGCGGACGAGGTCGATGCCGGCCACCTCCTCGGTGACAGGGTGCTCGACCTGCAGGCGGGTGTTCACCTCGAGGAACGAGATGGTGCCGTCGGTGCCGACGAGGAACTCGCAGGTGCCGGCGTTGTAGTACCCGGCCTCCTTGATGATCGCCTTCGACGACGCGTACAGCTCGTGCAACTGGGCGTCGGTGAGGAAGGGCGCGGGCGCCTCCTCGACGAGCTTCTGATGACGACGCTGGAGCGAGCAGTCGCGCGTGGAGACGACGACGACATTGCCGTGCATGTCAGCGAGGCACTGGGTCTCGACGTGACGCGGATTGTCGAGGTAGCGCTCGACGAAGCACTCGCCGCGACCGAAGGCGGCGACGGCCTCGCGAACGGCGGAGTCGAAGAGGTCGGGGATCTCCTCGAGGTTGCGAGCGACCTTGAGGCCGCGGCCACCGCCACCGAACGCTGCCTTGATCGCGACGGGAAGACCGTGCTCCTTGGCGAAGGCGATGATCTCATCGGCGCCCTTGACCGGGTCGGCGGTGCCGGGAACCTGCGGTGCACCGGCGCGCTGGGCGATGTGGCGAGCAGAGACCTTGTCGCCGAGGGAGCGGATCGCATCCGGCGGCGGCCCGATCCAGGTGAGGCCCGCATCGATGACGGCCTGCGCGAAGTCGGCGTTCTCGGAGAGGAAGCCGTAGCCGGGGTGGACGGCGTCGGCACCGGACTTGGCCGCTGCGTCGAGGATCTTGTCGATGACCAGGTAGCTCTCCGCCGCGGTCGAACCGCCGAGCGCGAACGCCTGGTCGGCAAGGCGCACGTGCAGTGCGTCGCGGTCGGGGTCGGCGTAGACGGCTACGGACTGGAGCCCGGCGTCCTTGCAGGCCCGGATGACCCGGATGGCGATCTCGCCGCGGTTGGCGATCAGGACGGTATGCACGTCGTGAGGACCCTCTCTATGGTGGCGGGCCGAGATGCACATATGGCCCACGAAGCAGCGTATCGACTCGGGGCGGCCCATGGGCTTCCCGGGACTATGGCGAAGACCACAGGTCGGTCCAGGTGATGCCCAGTCGCGCGAGGAGCCGGCGAAGCAGGGGGAGGGACAGGCCGATCACATTCGACGGGTCGCCGTCGATCCGCTCGACGAACGGCCCGCCGAGCCCGTCGAGCGTGAAGGCGCCCGCGACCTGGAGCGGCTCGCCGGTGGCGATGTACGCGTCGATCTCGTACTCGGACGGGGAGGCGTGCCACACGACCGTGCTCGCCACCTCGCCGAGCTCGGCCCCCGTGGCTGGCCGCACGAGCCAGTGGCCGGTGTGGAGCGTGCCGTGGTTGCCGGCCATGTCCCGCAGCCAGCGCTCCTTGGCCTCCTCGGCCGTGGCTGGCTTGCCGTAGGCGACGCCATCGATCTCCAGCATCGAGTCGCAGCCGATGACGACGACGTCGTAGCCGGTCGAGAGTCGCGCGGCTACGTCACGAGCCTTGGCCGTGGCCAGAGCCAGACATAGTTCGGCGGGCGAGAGCGGGCCGAGGTCTCTGGTGAGTGCGTCTTCGTCGACATGGCTGACGATGACCTGCGGGATCACGCCCGCATTGACCAGCAGCCCGCGGCGCGCCGGTGAGGCGGAGGCCAGGACGAGTTCGGTCATTCGAGGCTAGCGGGGCATCGCCGAGGCACGCCAGGCTCCGTAGCCAGGACGCTGCGACGGGCGGATGCTGCGGCTCTTCCGGGCCCACAGGCTGAAGGCTGGCACTTCCTCGGCCGTGCCGCCTGTTGTCGACAGGACAGCGACGACGACAGCGAGCTCGTCAGCGGACGGTGACCCGGACACCACGCGCAGGTACGGCTCCTTGCGCTCGACGTCGCCGTTCACAGCGGGATGTTCCCGTGCTTCTTGGGTGGCCGGCTGGCCCGCTTGTTGCGCAGGGCCCGCAGGGCACGCGTGATCATCATGCGCGTCTCGTGCGGGAAGATCACCCGGTCGATGTAGCCGCGCTCTGCGGCGATGTACGGGTTGGCGAGCGTGTCCTGGTACTCCGCAATGAGGCGCTTGCGCTCTGCCTCGGGATCGTCGGCCGCAGCGAGTTCCTTGCGGTAGAGGATGTTGGCCGCACCCTGCGCTCCCATGACGGCGATCTCGGCGGTCGGCCAGGCGAGGTTGATATCCGCCCCGAGGTGCTTGGAGCCCATGACGTCGTACGCGCCGCCGTAGGCCTTGCGGGTGATGAGGGTGACGAGCGGGACGGTCGCTTCGGCGTATGCGTAGATCAGCTTTGCACCGCGTCGGATGATGCCGTCCCACTCCTGATCCGTGCCGGGCAGGAAGCCGGGGACGTCGACGAGGGTGATGACCGGGATGTTGAAGGCATCACACGTCCGCACGAAGCGCGCGGCCTTCTCGGATGCGGCGATGTCGAGCGTGCCCGCGAACTGCATCGGCTGGTTGGCCACGATCCCGACCGCATGCCCCTCGACCCGGCCGAAGCCGCAGAGGATGTTGGGGGCGAACAGCGGCTGGGTCTCGAGGAAGTCGCCATCGTCGAGCAGGTGCTCGATGACCGTGTGCATGTCGTACGGCTGGTTGGGGGAGTCCGGCATCAGCGTGTCGAGCTCGTAGTCCTCGTCGGTGAACGAGAGGTCGGCCTCGAACGGGTAGGTCGGGGGATCCTCAAGGTTGTTGCTGGGCAGGTACGACAGCAGCGCCTTGACGTACTCGAGGGCGTCGTCCTCGTCGGTCGCCATGTAGTGCGCGACTCCGGACTTCGAGTTGTGCGTGCGGGCTCCGCCCAGTTCCTCGAACTCGACGTCCTCGCCGGTGACGGTCTTGATGACGTCGGGGCCGGTGATGAACATGTGCGACGTCTTGTCGACCATGATCGTGAAGTCGGTGATGGCGGGGGAGTAGACGGCGCCACCGGCGCACGGGCCCATGACGAGCGAGATCTGGGGCACGACACCCGACGCGGCGACATTGCGGCGGAAGATCTCGCCGTACAGGCCAAGGGCGACGACGCCTTCCTGGATGCGCGCGCCGCCGGAGTCGTTGATGCCGATGACCGGGCAGCCGATCTTCATGGCCATGTCCATGACCTTGACGATCTTCTCGCCGAAGACCTCGCCGAGGGAGCCGCCGAAGACCGTGAAGTCCTGGGCGAACACGCAGACGGGACGACCGTCGATCGTGCCGTAACCCGTGACGACACCATCGCCGTACGGACGGGTGGCCTCGAGGCCAAACGCATGCGAGCGGTGCTTCGCCAGGCCATCGAGCTGCTGGAAGGAGTCCTCATCAAGCAGCGCGAGGATGCGCTCCATCGCGGTCTGCTTGCCGCGCGCATGCTGCTTGTCGACCGCGTCCTG
>CAIVQM010000288.1 GCA_903908025.1 uncultured bacterium | reverse complement strand
GGCGGCGAGGTCGGGGGTGACACCGAAGTACTCCTGCGCGCCACCATTGGCGAACCGGAAGCCGGTGAGCATCTCGTCAAACACCAGGACGATGCCGTGCTCGGCCGTGATGCTGCGGACGGATTGCAGATACCCCTCAGACGGGAACACCGACGTCATCGGCTCCATGATCATCGCGGCGATCTGGTCGGGATACTCGGCGATGACCGCTCGAAGCGCATCGACATCGTCATACGGGATCGAATGAGTGAGCGAGCGCGTGCGCTCGGGCACTCCGCGGTTCATGCTCGTCGAGCCGATGTACCAGTCCTGCCACCCGTGGTAGCCGCAGACGATCACGTGCTCGCGCCCGGTGAAGGCCCGTGCGAGCCGGATCGCCGCCGAGGTGGCATCCGTCCCGTTCTTCGCGAATCGAACGCGCTCCGCGCACGGCACGAGGGCCACCAGCCGCTCGGCCACCTCTGCCTCGATGGGGTGCGCCAACGACAGGGTCACGCCGTCACGCAACTGACCGATAACCGCCTCGTTGATCTCCTCGTCCCCGTAGCCCAAGGAGACGGCTCCCAGCGAGCACACCAGGTCGACATACTCATTGCCATCGATATCCCACGTGTGCGAACCAGACGACCGTGTCGCGAACAGTGGCGCAGCCCCGACCGGATACTGCGTGCGCGACTTGCTGAAGGTCTGGGACGCCAGCGGGATCACGGCCTCGGCACGCGCCAGGTACGCCACGGAGGCCGCGTAGCGCTCCGCCAGTGACTCAGCCATGCTTCATCGCTCCGGTGTCGAGGGCGTCGAGGGCCGCGTTGCGGGCCGCGTCCATGGTAGTTCGCGAGAGCTCAGGCTCCGCGCGCACGAGCGTGAGCACGTCGGCCAGTTCGAATGCCGGATTCGCTGGATACAGCCGCGAGTAGACCTCCCGCACGAACGCAAGGTCGTCCGCATTGTCGACTGTCCAGCGCAGCCCCGACAGGTCCTCATCCCCCACCACATTGCCGACCGAGAAGCGCTCCGGCCGCCGGTAGACACCCAGCGTCACATGCTCATGCTCGTGCGGGTCATCGGAGTTCGCGGCCACCCAGCGCAAGGCGTCGGCGCGAACGACCTCGACATCGACCCCATCCGGGTAGGTCGGCACCATCGTGTTCGAGACGTAGTCGAGGGCACGCGCATGGAACTCGCCCACCACCTGATCGAGCACCGCCGGGCTCGCCAGCGGGCAGTCAGCGGTGAGTCGGACGACCACGGATGGCGAGTAGGCATCGAGCATGGCCACGAACCGACCGAGCACGTCCGTTAGCGAGCCACGAACCACCGGAACTCCGAGGGTGCCGAGGTAGGCCACCAGCTCGTCGTCCGACGCATCCACCGACGTCGCGACCACTAGGCCGTCGAGCGAGGACGCGCGCGCCAGCCGCTCGATCTGACGCCCGATCATCGGGACGCCCAGGATCGGCTCCAGCACCTTCCCCGGCAGGCGCGAGGAGGTCATCCGGGCCTGCAGGATCCCCAGCGTGGTCACGTGTTCATCCTCCCTGAGTGGGGGCGGTCCAACGCCGCGGGTCGACAAGCCACTCGTCCGCAGACGCCAGCAGGTCCCACCGAACGTCCGGGATCGGTTCCTCAAGTGCACCAAGGATCTGGGCGAGCTCCTCCTCGGTGGTCACGGCCACCACGAGCTCGTCCACCCAGTCGAGCGTGAGCACATATGCCAAGCACAGACCCAGCGGGTTGCCCAACACGCGCAGGCGCGCGACGTCGGGGTGATTGCCGAATAGCCGATGATCCGCGGGAGCCAACGCGACGCCTTGGAGGAACACACTGCGGGCCTGCACCCGTCCCCCTCGGGCACGCACCTCGGCGAGCGCCGGTGAACCCACCAGCCGCTGGTCGAGAACGCTTACGGCAACCTGGACGACATCCAGAAGCGAGAAGCACTCGAGCGCAGCCACGAGGTCCCCCTCGTCGTACGGCGAAACCCCGACCGCGCCGATGAGCCCCTCAGAGCGAAGAACCTCGAGTTCGCGCGCCGCCGCCATCCGGTGAGCCTGATCGGCAGCCGACCAGTCGTGCACGAGCACCGCATCCAGCGAATCCCTGCGCAAGCGGCTCAGACTCGCCTCGACCGATGCCCGAACGGCCCCCAAGCCAGCCTCGGCAACAGACGCCTTCGTCTGGATCGCGAAGGCAGGAGCCAGGGAGCCGATCCGGACCTCGGCGTCCCCATAGCCCGGAGCCGTGTCGAGGGTGCGAATCCCCGCGCGAACAGCCGCCGCCACGACGGAGGTGATCGCAGGATCGGAGAGTCGGCCGGCGGCGTTGGTCGCCCCGTAGTCGAGGCCCCACTGGGCTGTTCCCAGGATCACCGACTGCATCGCCTGCCCTCACGGGGTCGTTAGACTCAGGCCCCAAGGCTAGCCGACCGAGAGGACCATCAGCCGTGTCGCTCTTTGAAGGCTCTTCCATCCTGATCACGGGCGGTACGGGCTCCTTCGGCAAGGCCTTCCTCGGCCGGGTCCTCGAGGCTCACAACCCCGCCCGTGTCGCCATCTACTCACGCGACGAGCTCAAGCAGTACGAGATGAAGCAGACCTACGGCGACGACCCTCGAGTGCGCTTCTTCATCGGAGACATCCGCGATCGCGACCGCCTCGAGATGGCCATGCACGGCGTCGACTACGTCGTCCATGCGGCGGCCCTCAAGCAGGTCGACACCGCCGAGTACAACCCCATGGAATACGTCAAGACGAACATCCTCGGCTCCGAAAACGTGATGATCGCCAGCATCAATGCCGGCGTGAAGAAGATCGTCGCCCTCAGCACCGACAAG
>CAIVQM010000287.1 GCA_903908025.1 uncultured bacterium | reverse complement strand
GCGCACGAGGACGACCCCTCGACACCCATCGAGGACACTCTCGGCGCCTTCGACGAACTCGTCCGCTCCGGCAAGGTGCGCCACATCGCGGCTTCCAACTTCACCGCTGACCGGCTGCGCGAGTCACTTGCCATCTCTGCCGCCAACGAACTGTCGTCTTACGTCGCCATCCAGAACCACTACAACCTGATGGAGCGGACCGAGTACGAGGCGACGATCGAGCCGATCGTGGTCGAGCACGGCCTCGCGTCGCTGCCCTACTACTCGCTCGCGCGCGGCTTCCTCACCGGCAAGTACCGCCCGGGCGTCACGATCGACAGCCCGCGGGCGAAGGGTGCCGAGCCCTACATCGGTGAGCGGGGCGACCGGGTCCTCACCGCACTGGAGCAGGTGGCTGCAGCGCATCACTGCCACATGGCGCCCGTCGCCCTTGCCTGGCTGCTGACGCGACCCGGGCTCACCGCGCCGCTGGCGAGTGCCCGCAACCTCGAGCAGTTCGCCGACCTCGTCACGATGGGGACCCTCGACCTCACCCCCGACGAGATCGCCCTGCTCGACGCCGCCTCTGCCTGACGCGGGTCAGGGATCGGTCCGGGTACTGCCGGCCCACGCCGTTGCGGGTAGGCCGGCAACACCGACATCGGCGACGAAGAACTCCCCCGAGTCGGGCCACACGGCAAGCTGCTCGTCACTGAGCTTGATGCGGGCCGTACCGATCAGCAGCCGATCCCGATCGGTGCCAACGAATGCCGGACACGTCACGTTCGGAACCGGCACCTCGACGACAGCAAGCAGCTCCCCCTCTGGTGACAGGCAGCGGACCTGACCCTCACCGAAGTAGGCGATCCAGAGGTTCCCCTCGACATCGACGGTCAGCCCGTCCGGAATGCCGTCGCCCTGCCACACCACGCGAGGGCCCTCGCACGTGCCGCTCGAAACGTCGTAGTCGAACGCGCGTACCTGTCCCGGCACGCTGTCGACGTGGTAGAGACGATCGCCGTCGGGACTGAAGCCGATGCCGTTCGACACGCTGATCCCTTCAACCAACGGGCGCACGACGGCGTCGGCATCGACGCTCACCAGCGTCTCCTGACCGACGCGGCCATCCTGCCGCAGGCTGCCTACGAGCAGACGCCCGACGGAGTCACACGCGGCATCGTTGAGCCGGCTCGCCATCTCGTCGGGCAGGATCCGGATGCTTCCGGTGACCGTGCCCTCCGGGTCCACCCGGTGCAGGTGCCGCTGACCGACGACGACCAGGCCGCCATCGAGTGCCGGCAGCACCGACCCGACCGGCTCGTCGAACGACCAGCTCCGGTCGACCCCGAGCACGTCACCGGTGAAGGGACCGGCAAAGACGGCGCCCGCGAGGATGTCCACCCACAGCACCCGGTCGCGCGGGCCGTCCCAGACCGGGCCTTCGCCGAGTGTCAGGCTCTGCCGCTCACCGCCGGTGCGGCGAGCCTGCAGATGTGCGGCGGACAGGGTCAGCCCTCAGGAGGCGGACGGCTGGATGCGCTGCTGCGCGGCCCGGCTCGAGTAGCTGGCAATGTCGAGGATGAAGCCGAAGGCCACGACGAACCAGCCGATGGCTGACACTCCGCCCGTGGGTGCCCAGGCGGCAACGTAGGCGAGCGCCGTCCACGGCAGGAAGATCACGCCCAGCAACGGCCACCAGAAGTTCCCGGCGAACGCATCGGTGACCCTCTCCGTGAACAGCCAGACCCACAGGAAGGCCAGACGCGGACCGAGGAAACCGAGGACGAGAACGAAGCAGCACATGGCCCGAGGGTAGGGGGTGTCGGCGTCCACGGGGCCGAACCGGCAGATAAGGTCGATTCGTGACAAATCCGGAGGCCGAATCGGAGGCCGTTCTCGCCTTCATCCGCGAGCGCCAGGCAGAGGTCCTCAGCGGGGCGATCAGCCAGCTGTCCGAGTGCTCGATCGTCGACCTGCCGGCCGTGCTGCACAAGGCAACCGGGTCGGTCGGCTCCTATCGGCTGGAAGATGCGCATGCCCTCCTGGTCGAGCTCAGCGGAGTAGTGTCCGATCCGACCGCCACGCAGGCCGGCATTGAGGAAGCCCGCGCGCGCACGGTCGACGCCCTCCGGGCGGCGGGGACGGGAGCACACGCATGAGCGAGACGATCCTCGTAATCGACGACGCCTCTGACGTCCGCGATCTGCTGTCCTTCTCACTCAAGGACGCCGGTTACCGCGTCGTCGAGGCCGACTCCGGCCCGACCGGCATCGAGATGTACCACGCCCACCAGCCCGACCTGATCCTCCTCGACATCGGGCTCGGGTCGATGGACGGACTCGAAGTCTGCCGGCAGCTGCGCGCCGTGACATCCGCCCCGATCATCTTCCTGACGTCTCGGGCCGACGAGGTCGACCAACTCGTCGGCTTCGCCGCGGGCGGCGATGACTACGTGACCAAGCCTTTCTCGCCCAAGGTCGTGCTGGCCCGCGTCAGCTCCCTGCTTCGCCGCAAGCAGCGCGGTGGCGATGACGATGAGAGGACCAAGTTCCAGGTCGGTCCGCTCACCCTCGACACCGAGTCTCGACTGGCCGCCCTCGACGGCGTCGCTCTGGACCTGACGCGTACCGAGTTCGACCTGCTCACCGTGCTCATCGAGAACCCGGCCCGCGTCGTCACCCGCGAGACCCTGCTCGAGCGGGTCTGGGGCGAGTGGTACGGCGACACCCATGTGGTCGAGGTGCACATGTCGCGCCTGCGCAACAAGGTCAAGAAGGCCGGTGGGCCGTCGATCGGCACCGCCGTCCGCGGAGTGGGCTACCGGCTCGGCCTGACCTGATCGCCCTCACGCAGAATTATAAGAATTCCGACATTTCGCCTCAGACATCCCCGCGCCCGAGCGGCGGTCCGATACTGCGAGGTAGGGCCATCTACACCGGGGGGTTAAACTACGCGAATCGGTCAATCGGGATGGGGACGGCAACGCGATGAGCACCACCACCCGCAGGTGTCTGTTCTGCCATGCCCTGGAGACGTCACCGGTGGAGGTCACCCCCGGCTCCTGGTCGATGCACTGCGAGTCGTGCCAGGCGCAGGGACCCGTCAAGCCGGATGCCGACAGCGCTCAGGAGGCGTGGGCCTCCACCGTGCATGCGGAGGAGCTCCTTCGCACGGTGATCGACGAGTCGCCCGACATCATCCTGATGAAGGACTGGGACGGGAAGTTCCTGCTCGGCAACCGTGCGCTCGCCCGGCTCTACGGCACCACTCCGCAGGAACTCGTCGGAGTCGATGACGGCGCCTTCAACCCCAACGAGGAGCAGGTCGCCTTCTTCCTCGAGAACGTGCGCGCAGTCATGCGCGGCGGCGAGACCGAGATCGTGATGGAGGAGTCCACCAACGTCGAGACGGGTGAGACGCACTACTACCAGTCGATCAAGAAGCCACTTCTCGGCCCGGACGGCGAGCCCCGCATCCTCGTCATCGCCCACGACCTGACCGATCTGCAGCGGGCGAACCGAGTGATCCAGGACCGCGAGCGCAGTTACTCGTATGCGATGGCCGCGGCAGGCGAAGGGATCTGGGACTGGGACATCTCCAGCAACATCGTCACCCACAACTCCAAGTGGGTGGAGATGTTCGGCATCACCTCCGGGGAGCTCCAGCACCCGATCGAGGTGTTCACAGAGATCCTGCATCCCGACGACCGCGACGACGTGCAGCGAGCACTGCAGGACGCCCTCAGCGGCTCTGGTACCTACAGCCACGAGCACCGCATGGTCCACCGCGACGGCACGATGCTCCACGTCTTCGACCGTGGTCAGGTCGTCGAACGTGACGAGGACGGGAATCCCACCCGGATGGCGGGGGCAGTCAGCGACATCACCGAGCGCGTCCTGCACGAGCACCGCCTCCGCGTGATCACCGAGGCACTCATCGATGCAAATGTGAGCCTGGAGCGCAAGGTTGAGGAGCGGACGAACGAACTCGCCCGCGCCAACGCCGAACTGCAGAATCTCGCTTGGCGCGATGCCCTCACTGGTCTGCCCAACCGCCTCGCCGGCATGAACCAGCTGGATTCCGAGTTCGCGCGACTGAACCGCAATGAGACCGTGACGTCATCGATTCTGATGATGGACGTCGATCTGTTCAAGAAGATCAACGACACGTATGGACACGGCGTGGGTGATGACGTCCTGACGCACATCGCCAACACCATCACCGAGTCACTGCGCGCCGGTGACTTCGTCTCCCGCTTCGGCGGCGAGGAGTTCATGGCCCTGCTCCCCGACACTGACCTTGACGGTGCCGTCATCGTGGCCGAGAAGATCCGCGAAGCAGTCGAGAGCAGCCCCATCGATGCCGTCGGCACCGTCACCCTCAGCATCGGTGTCACGGTGGCGTCGTCGGCAGACGCGGAGATGGATATCGCCGTCCGGCGAGCCGATACGGCGCTCTACGAGGCCAAGCGGTCGGGACGCAACATGGTCGTCACCCGCAGTGCGGATCTCGGCTGACGCAGCGTCACTCCCCCGGCAGCCACGCCGGCGGACGCTTCTCCAGGAACGCTGTCATCCCCTCGCGTGCCTCTGCGGAAGCGAAGAACCCGGCCGAGACCCGCGCTGTCAGCTCGAATGCCTCGCTTTGCGCAAGGTCGGGTACCCGGCGCAGCAGGTCCTTCGTCCCTGCCAGAGCATGCGGGCCACCGGCCATCAGGCTCCTCACATAGCTCGCAACCATCGCGTCCAACTCCTCCGGAGCGGCCACGGCGGTGATCAGCCCAGCACGCAGCACCCGCTCCGCATCCACCCGCTCGCCGGTCAGCAGCAGCTCCTGCGCATCGCGTCGGTGCATCACCTGCAGGCACACGACGGAGATCACCGCAGGAGCCACACCGACGCGAACCTCGCTGAAGGCGAACCGCGCATCGGATGACGCGATCGCGATGTCGCACGCTGCGACCAACCCGTTCCCGCCTCCGGCGACATGCCCCTGAACGCGGGCGACGATCGGCTTGGGATGTTCCAGCATCGCGGTGAGCACGCGGACCAGTGCGTCTGGGCCCGAGCCCGCGAACCCTTCGGTATCGCCGGACGCAGCAGCAGACAGGTCGGCCCCGGCGCAGAACGTGCTCCCGGTTCCGGTGAGCACCACGACCCGCACAGCTCCGTCCGCCGCCGCCGATGCCAGATGGTCGGCCAGTGCAGCCATCCCCGCTGCATCGAGTCGGTTCTTCGACTCCGGCCGGTCCAGGGTGATCGTCGCAACGCCGCCCTCGACTCCGTAACGGACCGGCTCGTCGGTCACTTGCGGCCCATCCCCTCGAGCATCGAGATGATGCGCAGCATGACCTCGTCGGCACCACCGCCGATGCTGCCCAGCCGGCAGTCACGGAAGTACCGCGCGACCCACATCTCCTCGGCGTAGCCCATGCCGCCGTGGAACTGCACACAGGCATCCGCGACTCTGCGACTCAGGCGGCCTGCCTGGAGCTTCGCGACCGTCGCGGCACGCGTGACGTCCTCTCCGGCGACGTAGCGCTCGGCCGTGTGGTGCAGGAAGCCATGCAGGACGTCGATATCCGCCACGAGCTCAGCGAGCTGGTACTGGATGTACTGATTTGCGAGCAGCGGCTTCCCGAATGCCTCGCGCATCTGCAGATACTCAATCGTGCGGTCGATCGCGCGCCGCGCGCCGGTGACGGCCATGTAACAGATCCACAGCCGCTCATCCTGGAACTGAGCCATCTGCATCTGGAAGCCGCGACCCGCCTCCCCGATCGTGTAGCGCACGGGTACCCGAACATCGTCGAGTACGAGCTCTGCCGTGTCCGAGGAGTTGTTGCCCATCTTCTTGAGCTTGCGGCCAACGCTGAAACCGGGAGTCGACGTCGGCACGATGATCATGCTCATGCCGTGGTAGCCACCCTCGTCCGAGGTGCGCACCAGCATGCAGATCCAATCTGACTGCGTGCCGCTGGTGATCCACATCTTGCGGCCATTGATGACCCAGTCGTCGCCGTCGCGGCGAGCACGTGTCGTGATGCCCGCGACGTCCGATCCGGCACCGGGCTCGCTCACACCGATGGAGCACACCAGCTCACCAGCGAGTGTCGGGGCCAGGAACTCGCGTTTGAGATCGTCGCTGCCGAAGCGGGCAAGGGCAGGCGTGGCCATTCCCGCCTGCACCGCGATCGCCATCGGAACACCGCCCACGTCGCTGCGACCGAGCTCCTCGGCGAGGACGACCGTGAAGGAGTGGTCGGCTCCCCCGCCGCCAAACTCCGTCTCGTACTCGAGGCCGAAGGCACCAATCGCACCCAGCTTGGGGAAGAGCTCGTGCGCGGGGAAGATCTCCGCCTCCTCCCACTCATCCGCGTAGGGGTTGATCTCCTCCTCCACGAGCTTGCGGACGCTCTGCCTGAACTGGTCGTGCTCGGGCGTGAACAACATCAGCCACCTCCTGGCTCAATGAGGCCGAGGGCGCGCGCCCACAGCTCGGTCAATGTCCTGACAACTCGTGCATCGGGTGCGAGAGGCTCGGCCGACTCGCCGGCACCACTCAGCCAGTAGCGAGCGAAGCCCTCGACCATCGCGCACAGGGCGGCAGCCGAGATCCGGGCATCCAGGGACGCGACGACCAGCCCGTCCTTCTGCATGCGTTGGATCGTCTTCGCAACGCGGTCGACGTGCGTGCGGCGCAGCCCGGCAAGGACAGCCCGGAAGGACTCGTCGTTCACGGCAGCCTGTGCCACGACCTCGAGCAGACGGGCCGTATCACGATGCACTTCGAGGTAGCGGGCATTCGCCACCGAGATGCGCTCGATCGGGTCGGTGATCTCAGGAGTGCTGAGGACCGAGTACATCTGCTCGGTCACGGAGTCGACCGCCGCATGCAGCGCATCGTCCTTGGTCGGAAACCACGTGTAGACGGTGCCATGGCTCACCCCTGCGGCCGAGGCGATGTCACTCATGCGGGTCGCATCGAAGCCGCGCTCCTCGAACACCTCGCGCGCCGCGACGACAAGCCGATCGCGCGTGCGCCGACCCCGCTCCGACAGCGGGGCGCGGCCGCCCTCGGCGAGCGCCGTCATGCCGCAGGCCCGTCGATCAGGGACGTGGGAATGTCGACGATGCGCGCACGCAGGTGCTCACCCAGACCCTTGGCCTGCGGGTCGACCCGCGTCGTCTCGGCCACACCCCGGCCGAGGATCCCGTGGATGACGATGTTCACGGCACGCAGGTTGGGGAGCGCATGCACCTCGATACGCAGGTCACGCGTCTCCGGCAGCAGGGCACGGACGCCGTCCACGGTCAGCACGGACAGCAGCCATGCGTAGCGCGCATCGGCGACTGCCACGGCGTCCGCCGTCGATACCAGGTCGCTGTTCCGCCCGTGGGAGAGACGCACCGCAGCGGACTCGACGGGAGCCACGACCCACGCGCCGACGTTCGCATCGCCGCCCTTGTCGCCGCTGCGCGCACCG
Source organism: uncultured bacterium (assembly GCA_903908025.1). Classification (GTDB taxonomy): domain Bacteria; phylum Actinomycetota; class Actinomycetes; order S36-B12; family S36-B12; genus UBA10649. Next base: position 24,095 of record CAIVQM010000287.1, on the reverse strand, counting down.
ATGAACGTGCCCAGCGGCAGCCGGACCGTCGTCATGGGGTACCCCCCACGAGGGGCTCGTCCGCAACCTGCACTGCGACGGTGACGTTCTCCCGGGCAACAGTCGTCGGCCAGTAGACCCCGTATGGGCTGGCCGGCCCCGGCGGCGTCGTCGGGAACATACCCGGGTACGAGGAGAGGGTCGCCTCGATGAGCGGAGCGGTGAAGGCCTTGCCGACCTTGGCATCGTCGGGGTCCTTGACCGTGATCCGCAGAAAGGACTGCGCATCACCCGGCTGGGCCGGGTCGTCGATGCCACTGTCGAGCAGCTCGACCGCGAGTTCACGGACCGAAAGGCTCGACTGAGCGGCGAGGGCGACAGCATCCGTCCCGGTGGATCGAACCTGCTCGAGCGAGAGTCCGGCGATGGTGCGCAACGCGAGATCGGCCTTCGCCTCCACATCAAGCCCGGTTAGCACGAGGGTCAGGCTGTTGCGGAAACCGCCGAGGTAGTTCATGGCGACCTTCAGTCGCTGCGGCTCCGGCAGGCCCTTGGTTCCGCCTATGCGCACACGATCGCGGCCGACCTGCTCCAGCTCGATCGTTGCGAAGTCCGCGGTGACGTCCGGGTTGGCATAGGCCGGTCCACCGATCTCGTACAGCAACTGCGCTGTCACGGTACCGATCGTGACCATGCCGCCGGTGCCCTCGTGCTTGGTGATCACGGTGCTTCCGTCCGCCGCGACCTCGGCGATCGGCAGACCGGGATGCTCAAGGCCCGGGACATCGCGGAAGAACGCGTAGTTTCCGCCGCATGCCTGCGCACCGCACTCGATGACGTGACCTGCGACGAGCGCACCCGCCAGCGCGTCGCGCATGGCCTGGTCGCCGGCCCGTGCTGCGGCGAAGTTCCAGCCGTGCCACCAGGCCGCCGGTCCGATGACCAGTGCCGCATCGGTGACCCGGCCGGTCACGACGACGTCAGCGCCGCCGCGCAGGGCATCAGCGATCGGCTCACCGCCGATGTAGGCGTTCGCCGTGATCGGTACCGCCCCTGCTTCGAGCAGGGTCTCACCGGTATCGAGATTGACGAACCCCTCGCCCGACTGCAGAAGCTCAGCCATGCGCGGCATGAGATCGTCGCCCGACACGACACCGACGCGCACCGGGATGCCCAGCCGCGTGGCGAGTTCGTCAACGGCCTCACCGAGAGCCAGTGGATCCAGCCCGCCGGCATTGCTCACGATGCGAATGCCCCGGTCGGAGCAGGTGCCCAGCACCTGCTCCAGCTGGGTGAGGAAGGTGCCGGCGAATCCGTTGCCCCGCTTGAGCTTCTGGCGCATCAGGATCAGCATGGTCAACTCGGCCAGCCAGTCGCCGGTGAGCACATCGATGGGGCCGCCATCGACCATCTCGCGGGCCGCGGCCAGCCGGTCACCGAAGAAGCCACTGCAGTTCGCAATCCGGATGGGGTCTGTCATGCCGACGGCACCTCATCGGTGAACTCGACGACGACGGCGTGCGCGTCGACCGACTGACCCACCTCGACTAGCACGCGCTCGACGACACCATCGACGTTCGCCACGATCCGGAGCTCCATCTTCATGGCCTCCAGGACCACGAGCAGTTGACCCTCAGCCACCACGTCGCCTGCGGACACCGCGACAGCGGTGATCGTCCCCGGTACCGGCGTCACCGCACCGTGCCCGACGGCATCACCGGAGTGGTCGGCGAAGCGTGGCTCGACGATCCATGCGGAGGCATGTACGCCGTCGTCAACGAAGACCTCGCTTCCGTAGCGGGCAACACGGCAGCGCGCTGCGACACCGTCGACCTCCACGATGGCGACAACCTCGTCTCCTGATCGCTCGACCCGGGCGCTCGCGCCATGGACCTCGTCCGCGTCGACGGCGTAGACACCCGCATACGGCACGTCAGTTGTGCGGGCCAGACGGATGCGGTCGTGGTCACGATGGCGGTCGACCAGGACGGTGAGGAAGCCGGGGCGCCCGCGGCGCTGGAGGGTGACGAACTCAAGGGCCGCCGGCACATTGCGCCACGCCAGGGGCACCGGGTCGGCCGGTGCATCCAGAGCCTCGATGGCATACGCCACCGCAATCGCGTGACGCTGCTGGTCCTCTGCGCACGTGATCGGGTCGAGCACGGCCCGATGCTCGTCGAGGAAGGAGGTCGTCGTGTTGCCGGCGAGGAAGGGCCACGATCGCAGGATCGCGACCAGGGAGTCGCGATTCGTGACCGGCCCGTGCAGGGCCATGCGCGCGAGCCCATCGGCCAGCACGGCCGCTGCATCATCACGCGTGGCTGCGCGGCCGATCACCTTCGCCAGCATCGGGTCGTAGTGCGGCGTGATGACGCTTCCGCTGGCAATCCCCGAGTCGACACGCAGGCCGGTCCGCTCCGGCACGCCAAAGGCATGGATGACGCCCGTAGCGGGCAGGTAGCCGTGAGCCGGATCCTCCGCATAGAGGCGGGCCTCGATCGCATGGCCTGTCGAGTGGATGTCCTGCTGCGCCAGCGGCAGAGCATCCCCTTGCGCAACGGCGATCTGCCAGGCCACGAGATCGATGCCGGTGATCTCCTCCGTGACAGGGTGCTCAACCTGCAGGCGGGTGTTCATCTCCAGGAAGCAGAACTCCTGCTCGTCGCCCTGGCCGAACACCATGAACTCGACTGTGCCCGCACCGACGTAGCCGATCGCCGAGGCAAGGGACACCGCCGCGTCGTGCAGGCGCGACCGAACCGCGGGCGTCACTCCCGGCGACGGCGCTTCCTCGATGACCTTCTGATGCCGACGCTGGATGGAGCACTCCCGCTCGAACAGATGGACGACGTTGCCGTGCACGTCGCCGAACACCTGCACCTCGACATGACGTGCTCCGGTCAGGTATCGCTCGACGAAGACCGTGTCGTCGCCGAACGAGCTCATCGCCTCCCGTCGCGCAGATTGCAGCGCCTCGACCAGTTCCTCGCTCGAGGTGACGACCTTCATTCCCTTGCCGCCGCCGCCAGCGCTCGCCTTGACCAGCAGTGGGTACCCAACCGCGTCGCAGGCCGCGCGCACATCAGCATCCGACAGGCCGTGGGGAAGCTCGGCTCCCGGCACCAGGGGCACCCCGGCGGCAGCCGCTATGCGCTTGGCCTCGACCTTGAGGGCCATCGCCTCGATCGACTCCGGCGTCGGACCGATCCAGATCAGTCCGGCCGCACTGACCGCACGGGCAAAGCCCGGGTTCTCCGAGAGGAAGCCGTAGCCGGGGTGGATCGCATCCGCGCCGGACACGAGAGCAGCGGAGACGACGAGAGCGCCATCGAGGTACGTCTCGGCGCTGGACACACCCGGCAGTAGAACGGACCGGTCGGCCTCGCGGACGTAGGGCGCGTCTGCATCGGCATCGGAGTGCACGGCCACCGTCGAGATGCCGAGGTCACGCGCCGTGCGGATGATGCGGGAGGCGATCTCGCCACGGTTGGCGATGAGGATGCGGCGAATGCGCGCGCTGGTGGGCATCGTCATCACATCCGGAAGACGCCGTAGGAATCGGTACCGCTGACCGGACCCGAGTGGACGGCCGACAGCGCCAGGGTGAGGACGGTGCGGGTGTCACGCGGGTCGATGATGCCGTCGTCCCAAATACGGCCGGTGGCGAACAGCGCAGTCGACTCGTTCTCGACCTGCTGCTCGAAGGCATCGCGGATGGGCGCGAACGCCTCGTCGTCCCACTCCTGCCCGGCCGCCTCGGTCTTCTGCCGCGCAACGATCGTGAGCACGCCGGCGAGCTGCTTGGGACCCATCACGGCGATGCGGTGGTTGGGCCAACTGAAGATGAACCGCGGGTCATACGCCCGCCCGGCCATGCCGTAGTTGCCTGCGCCATACGAGGCGCCCATCATCAGGGTGATCATCGGCACCCCGCAGTTGCTCACCGCGTTGATGAGCTTGGCACCGTCCTTGATGATCCCGCCCTGCTCGTAACGCGTGCCGACCATGAAGCCGGTGATGTTCTGCAGGAACAGGATCGGCACGTCCATCCGATTGCAGAGCTGGATGAACTGCGCGCCCTTGTGCGCCTCCTCGCTGAACAGGATGCCGTTGTTCGCCAGGATGCCGACGGGATAGCCGTTGACGTGGCCCCAGCCCGTGGCGAGTGTCGTGCCGTAGAGCGGCTTGAACTCGTCGAACTCGCTCCCATCGAGGATGCGGGCGAGCACCTCGCGTGCCTCGAACGGGATGCGGATGTCGGCCGATGCGATACCCAGAAGTTCCTCGGCGTCATAGAGCGGTTCGCGCGGTGCGAGTGACGGCCCCGGTCCGGACTTGCGCCAGTTGAGATGGCCGACGATGTCGCGGCCGATGCGCAGCGCATCCGGCTCGTCGAGCGCCAGGTAGTCCGCGAGGCCCGAGGTGCGGGCGTGCATCTCCGCGCCACCCAGAGTCTCGTCATCTGCGTCCTCGTCGATGGCCATCTTCACCAGCGGCGGCCCACCGAGGTAGACCCGCGCGGCGTCCTTCTGCAGCACCACGTAGTCGCTCATGCCCGGCACGTACGCGCCGCCCGCCGTGGACGAGCCGAAGACCAGCGTGATCGTCGGGATGCCAGCTGCCGACAACCGTGTGAGGTTCTTGAACGATGCGCCACCGGGGTTGAAGACGTCGGCCTGCTTTGTCAGGTCGGCGCCGCCCGACTCCGTCAGCGACACGAGCGGCAGTCGGTTCTCGCGCGCTATCTCCATCGCCCGCAGCGCCTTCGTCACGGTGATCGGTGACTGCGAGCCGCCCTTCACCGTGGGGTCGTTGGCGCTGACCATGCACTCCACGCCGTTGACCCGGCCGATGCCGGTGACAAGGCCGGCACCGACGGCGTCGTCGGTGCCCCAGCCGGCCAGTGGCGATAGTTCGAGGAATGCCGAGCCGCGGTCGAGGAGCAGGCTGATGCGCTCGCGTGGCAGAAGCTTGCCGCGGCCGCGATGGCGGTCGACGGTGCGGGCGTTCTTGACGGGGTCGGCCGTGCCTCCGCCTGCGGAGATCTGCCCGTACAGGGCGTCGATGTCCGCGAGGGCGGTCAGCAGCGCCGCGCGGTTGGCAGCGAACTGCTCCGACCGGAGGTCGACGTGGCTGCGCAGCACCGGGGCCATGGACCTGACGTTAGTGTCAAGTTGATACCGGCGTCAATATGTCCCGCTAGGGTTCCCGCATGAGCCACCCCATCTCCTTCCCTCGAACGGCCCGGAGTGGTCGAGTCCAGGGCGCTCAACCCAGCCACAACGGGCCCTTCGGCGTGATCGGAAGGGGCGGCCAGCGATGACGGATCCGAGTCAGATGACAGACAGCGGCGACCCGTTCGATCCGCTGGACGTGCTGCGACCTGGCTGCCTCACTGGCCGGGTCGCCCTCGTGACCGGCGGCGGCACCGGTATCGGTCGGGCCACTGCCCTCACGCTGGCCCGCCTCGGTGCGCAGGTCGTGATCATGGGCCGACGCATGGAGAAGCTAGAGGAGACGCAGGCCCTCGCTGGCCCCGACGTCCTGCCGATCACCGCGATCCCGCTCGACCTGCGCGAGTTCGACCAGGTCGACGCCGCCCTGGATCAGGTACTCGGGCAGCACGGGCGCGTCGACCTGCTCGTCAACAATGCCGGCGGGCAGTTCCTCGCACCCGCCGAGAGTGTGTCCGCCAACGGTTTCCGCGCCGTGACTCGCCTGAACCTCGATGCCCCCTGGTACCTCACCACCCGGGTCGCAGCCCGATCGATGATCCCGAATGGCTATGGCAAGGTCGTCAGCGTGACGATGACGCCGCATCGCGGCATCCCGTTTATGGCGCACTCGTCGGCCGCCCGCGCCGCCATCGAGAGCCTGACGCAGACGCTCGCCGTCGAATGGGGACCGAAGGGGATCCGCATCGTTGCCGTCGCGCCCGGCATCGTGCAGACCGAGGCGTGGGAGGGCTACGGACTCGACCCGGCGAAAGTCTCGGAGTCGATGCTGCTCAAGCGGCTGCAGCAGCCCGAGGAGGTCGCCGCCACCATCGCGTTCTGCCTGTCCCCCGCCGGCGACTACATCACCGGTACGACAATCGTCTCCGACGGCGGCTGGAATCTCGTGGGGCCTTTTCCAGCGATGTAGCTGCCGGTAGGGTCTGCGTCGCGGCAAGCGCCGCAGCCGCCGCAGGCGGAGAGCCCCTCAGGAGCACCATGGCCGGCAGCCGCCCCGCAGGCGTGACCCTCGTCTTCATCATCATCCTCATCGAGGGCGTGCTCGCCCTCATCGGAGGCATCGTCGGGCTCTTCGTGAAGGACATGAACCTGCCCCTGATCAGCGCGCTCATCCTCGTCCTCGTCGGCATCGTGTACCTGGCCGTCGCCAAGGGACTGGCCAACGGCAACAGCTTCTCGCGCCTGCTCGTCGGCCTCGTCACGGTGATCGCCTTCATCGGCGGCGTCTGGACATTGCTCACGGCCAGCGGCCAGCGCCTCACAGGAGCCATCGAGGCCGTGATCGCCCTGATCGTGCTGGCGTTGCTCTACAGCAGCAAGGCGAAGCAGTTCTTCAGCTGAGCTGACGGCCGCACGGGCTCAGACGTGGCGGCGCAGCCGGCGACGCTCGTACATGTCAGCATCGGCTCGTGCGATGAGCCGGTCGAAGTCGAAGCCGTCAGCTCGACCCATAGCCGAGCCCACGCTCACCGTGCCCGGCCACTGCGATGGCGCGATGCCGCTGTGCGCAAGCCGGTTGCTCAATCGCGTGGTCAGGTGCTCCGTCGGGAGCGGATCACCCATCCCGATGACGATGAACTCGTCACCACCCCAGCGGCCCACAAGGTCACCGGCGCGCACCGTAAAGCGCACGGCATCGGCGACGGACCGGATGACCTCGTCACCAAACTCATGACCGAACTGGTCGTTGGCCGCCTTGAGCCCGTCGATGTCGACGAACACCGCGGATACTGACTCGTCGCGACGCAGCGCCAAGCCGACGAGGTCAGGCACGCGTTCCTCCACCCCGCGCCGATTCAGGGTCCCCGTGAGCGGGTCACGCGTTGCGTCGGCTCGGCTGCGTGCCATCTCGTCCGCGAGGTCATCAATGCTCTGCAGGCGCACGCGCAGGATGACCAGACCCAGCAGGACGGCGGCCATTCCGGCGATGATCCAGTTCACGACGCCCGCCGCGTCCAGCTGACTGGCAGCGAGCAGGAAGCCGATCACCATCGGGATCTGCGCGGTGAGGACGGCACGCACATCGAGGATGAAGGGCGCGAAGGCGAGCATCGCGATCAGGACGTATGCCGCACCGAGGGCGGTCGGATCGGTCCACACCTCCCACTGGAGGGACAGGACCATCACGACCGCCGCTGCTGCAACGATCCACGGCACCGTGGCCGGCGGGGTCGAGGGGCGGCTTGCGATGAAGGAGCCGAGCAGGAACAGGGCCACCACGCCCAGGTGCACCCCGTCGACGGTGTCGACGCCGTGCTGTGCCAGAACGACGTTGAGGAAGCTCAGAAGCAGGATGAGCCCACCCGTCCACAGCAGGGCCTTGGCCCCCTCGTCCTTCGCCAACTCCAGGCGGTAGGCCGAGTGGACACGGGCGACACTGTTCACGATGCGAAGCCTCTCACGCCGCTGTGCGTGCTCCGGTCAGAGCCTCAGGAGCCGCCGCGTCACATCACCGATGTCCTCCGCCACCCGCCGTGGCGGACCGGACGGTGCCATGAGATGGCTCAGCACAACGCGCACGATGACATCGACAGCAGCCGCTGCCTCTCGAGCGGTCAGGTGGTCCGCATAGGGAGCCAGGCGCGATGCCAGCACCGCACCAGCCGCGTCAAGCAGCCCGCTCGCATTGGTAGTCAGGAAGGGCAGCAGCTCGGTGTCCGTGCCGTAGGTAGCCGAGACGATCGCGCGGAGCAGCGGATGGCGCTGTGCCCGAGTGAGCACCGCCTCCGTGGCAGCGCGCACCGACGCCACCGCATCACCCTCGTGCGCATCGAAAGCCGTCTCCACCACCGCGAGGAAGCCGTCGAGCTCGCGCATCACCATCGCCTCGGCAAGCGCGGGTTTGGCGCCGACCTCGTTGTAGACCGTCTGCCGGCTCACGCCCACGTCATCCGCAAGCCGAGCCATCGTGACAGCCGACCAGCCCTCGGTGACGGTGATCTCGACGGCCGCATCGATGACCCGCTGTCGAAGCGCCGTCTCACGATGCACCACGGTCATCGTCATGAGTCGAGCTCGATGACGAAGTCGGCCTTCTCGCGAACACCGCAGTCCGGGCAGCACCAGTCATCGGGCACGGCAGACCACGGAGTTCCGGCGGGCAGGCCTTCGCGCGGGTTGCCCCGCTCGACGTCGTACGCGTACCCGCAGCCCGGGCAGACGGCCCGCATGACATCGCCAGCAACCCCGGCTGGCGCATTTCCAGTCGGCACCGCCACCGGGATCGATGCCGTGGCGGGTGACGGATACGCGGCGAGGATGCGCGCGCGCTTGCGGGGTGCGATGTTCGCGCGGCTCATGTCGCCGTCGACATGGGCGAGCACCTTCGGATCCATGACGCGACGCCAGGCCGGCGGCACAAGCGCCAGCAGAATCATGCCCGCATAGCCCGTCGGCAGCGTGGGAGCACGATCGTCGTCGCGCAGCGCCTGATAGCGCCGGGTCGGATTCGCGTGATGATCGCTGTGCCGCTGCAGGTGGTAGAGCAGCACATTCGTGGCCACGTTGTTGGAGTTCCAGCTGTGCCACGGCTCAACCCGCTCGTAGCGCTCCTTGCCGGGAACACCCACGATCTGCCGCAGCATGCCGTAGTGCTCGAGGTAGTTGACCGCCTCGAGCAGCGTGACGCCGATGAACGCCTGGATGAGCAGGTACGGCAGGATCCCCACGCCCAGCCACAGGATCATCACCGACCAGAGCAGCACGGACATGAGCCACGCATTCAGCACATCGTTGCTGATGCGAAGCGGCCCACGACCCCGCAAGCGGAGTCTGCGCTTCTCCAGTCGCCAGGCACTCGCCAGCGAGCCGAAGACCGTGCGCGGCCAGAAGGCATAGAAGTTCTCGCCCACACGACTGCTGGCCGGATCCTCCGGTGTCGCAACGCGAACGTGATGGCCGCGATTGTGCTCGATGTAGAAGTGACCGTAACCACTCTGGGCAAGCGCCACCTTCGCCAGCCAGCGCTCATGCTGCTCGCGCTTGTGCCCGAGTTCGTGCGCCGTATTGATGCCAAGCCCCGCGATGAACCCCGTCGTGACAGCGAGCCCGACCTTGTCGACGACGGACACGTCCGATGCAGCGATGAACCAGAACGCTGCGGCGAACCCTGCGTACTGGATGGGCAGGAACAGGAACGTCAGCCATCGGTAGTAACGATCGGCCTCGAGTGCCGCAATGAGATCGTCCGGCGGGCCTGAGGCATCGAGCCCGGCGAGCGCATCGATCACCGGAACCAGGCCAAGGATCACGATCGGGCCGATCCAGAACCAGACCCCCCAGCCGGTGCCGGAGTACAGGCCCAGCGCCGCGAACGGGAGGGCGGGCATGAGCAGGGCGACCAGCCATAGATAGCGCTTGCGATCGGTCCAGTCCATAGTGCTCCCTCCGCTGTTTACAAAACATAGAGGAATGTAAAGAGCGCGGCAAGGGGTCACGGCAGCGCGGCGACCACCCGGTTACGTCCATCGGCCTTAGCCCGGTACATCGCGGCATCGGCACGGGCGATGCAGGCATCGACGCCCTCGCCATCGTCGACAAGCGTGACACCGATGCTCACCGTCGCCTCCACCACTCCGGCTCCGGTTGGCACGGGTTCGGCGATCACCGCTCGGAGCTGCTCCAGCAGCTCAACGGCTTCCTCGAGGCTCTGCGTCCCGCTGAGGACAAGGAGGAACTCGTCGCCGCCCATCCGCACCAGCGCATCGCCGCGACGCATACGACTCTGCGTGCGGCTCACGATCGACACCAGGAGGTCATCACCGGCGCGGTGGCCCTGGGTGTCGTTGACCGTCTTGAAGTCGTCGACGTCGATGTAGGCCACGGCCACCGCCTGGCCTGCGCGGCGCTCAGGTCGAGTCGCCGCCTCGAGCCTCGACAGACCCTCATTGCGATTCCAGGCACCCGTCAGGCCGTCACGCTTGGCCAGGTCCTCGAGCTGATTCTCGAAGGCTACGCGTTCATCGATGACGTGGAGGGTGACAACGAGGGAGCCCGCGCGGTCGTCGCTGCCGACATACGGACTCGTGTGCACCTCCACCCAGCGCGAGGTCCCTTCCTTCGTCCGGACCCGGAATCGACCTACGTGCCGCCCGCTAGACGGCTGGAGGTCCTCCGGCGTGATCGTGCTGGCTCGCTCGTCCGGGAGCAGGAACGACTCGAAGCGCTGTCCCGTGCATTCAGCGGGCTCGAATCCCAGGGTCCGGGTGACGGACGGCGATGCCCACGTGATCACGCCATCGACGAGCGTCACGATCACGTCGGCAGCATTCTCGGCGATCAGCCGGTATCGAGCCTCGGACTCGGCCAGCGCCAGCCGTACGGCCATCTCGGACTCGATGTCGCGGAGCGCGTGAATCTGGCCAATGACGACGAGGTCGTTGCCGACGATCGTCGACGCGGCATCAGCCAACCAGCGCCAACCACCGCCCACCCGCTCCACTCGATACTCGAGATCCGCCGCCCCAGCGGCCGACCCCAAGGGAGTCAATGCGTGACTGACATCCGCCCGATCATCGGGGTGGATGAGATCGATCAGTCGCCGGCCCACGATGTCAGAGGGGGCCCACCCCAGCACCCGGTCCGACGCGACCGAGGCCCACTCGACGTGGGTCGCCGGGTCGGTGCTGAGGAGGACGTCGGTCGTGTTCATCACGACGAGGTGGTAGGCGTTCCACTGCGCGTCACTGGCAGCACGCCCACGGGCGGAATCGGTGGCATCGGTGAAGACGGCAACAACTCCTACGAGCCCCGCACCACCGGATGCCCGCACCGGATGGCTGTCGATCTCGATCCAGCGGGTACGGCCGATCAGCGGTGACACGACTCCCATCAGGAAGGCCCTGACCTCCTGACCGGTCGCCAGGGTCACCATCGCCGGATGCTCGGCACCCGTCAGCGGAATGCCCTGCTCTGAGACCGCAGACCATCTCGGATCCATCGACGTGCGGCCAACGAGTTGATCCAACGTCAGCCCGAGGAGGTCACCCGCCGCAGCGTTCGCGGCCGCGATCGCGCCGTCCGGGAGCTGGGCAACCACGCCGTGGCCGGGGAACGCGTCACCGATGGAGAGGGCGGCCTCGCGGAGGGCGCCGTCCACGCTAGTAGCCCAAAGCAGTACATCTGCCACCATAACCGTCAGGCTACGCGGATCGACCTCACCATGCATACGCTTCCGGGGCGGTGCCCCCCGGGCCGGGGAAGATCTCGTCGATCCGCGCCAGAGCGGCCGCGTCGAGGGTGATATCCAGTGCCCGCAGGGCCCCGTCGAGGTGGTCCATCGTGCGCGGGCCGACGATCGGGGCCGTCACGGCCGGCTGGTGCAGGAGCCATGCCAGCGCGACATCACCCGGGCCCTCACCACGTTCGTCACAGAACGCCTCCCACTCCTCAATGGCCGGACGCAGCTTCTCCAGCGTGTCAGCCGCGCGACCGGCCAGGCTGCGCGACGCGGTGCCGTCGGCCTGCTTGCGCAGCACGCCACCGAGCAGCCCGCCGTGCAGTGGCGACCACGGGATGATGCCCACGCCGTACGCCTGCGCGGCCGGCAGCACCTCGAGCTCGACGGTGCGCTCGGCAAGGTTGTAGATCGACTGCTCGCTGACAAGGCCGAGCTGCCCGCGACGGATCGCGGCCTCCTGACCCTGTGCGATGTGCCAGCCCGCGAAGTTCGATGACCCGACGTAGAGGATCTTGCCCTGCTGCCGCAGCACCTCCATGGCCTCCCAGATCTCATCCCACGGAGTCGCTCGGTCGACGTGGTGCATCTGGAACAGATCGATGTAGTCGGTCTTCAGACGTGCAAGTGACGCATCGCAGGCACGCCGGATGTTCAGGGCCGACAGTTTGCCGTCATTGGGCCAGTCGCCCATGTCGCCGTACAGCTTCGTCGCGAGGACAGTGCGCTCGCGCCGACCGCCACCCTGGGCGAACCAGTCTCCGATGATGCGCTCGGTGAGGCCCTTGTCCTCCCAGCCGTAGACATTGGCCGTGTCAAAGAAGTTGATGCCCTGCTCGTGCGCGCCATCCATGATCGCGTGCGAGTCGGCCTGGTTGGTGACGGGACCGAAATTCATAGTGCCGAGACAGATGCGGCTGACCCGAAGGCCGGTGCGGCCGAGGTGGACATATTCCATGAGGGGCCTCCGAGTGGTGGTGAGGCTTCGAGGGTAACCCCCACCCTCAAACCGGCCATTGAAATGATAGAAATGTCATAGGTACCTACAGGGAAGAGTGCCGCTGTGATCAACACCCACAGCCGGATTGAGGATCCCCTCCCTCAGCCGGCCAGGCCCGACGATGCGTGGTTTCGCGAACTAGCGGAGGCCGGCGGCGGCGTCTATTTCGTCATCCGGCTCCAGCCGGATTTTGCCGTCGAGTTCTATAGCGATTCCATCGCCCAGTACCTCGGCTTCACGCCGGCGCAGTTGCAGGCAGATCCCACATTGCTCATCGGAAGCCTGGATCCCGCGGCTGCGGCCGAGTTCCAGAGCGTGATGACCTGGCCCGCTGGGCGGCAGGGGCATCACAGCCTGCGCTGGGTTGGCGTCGGGGGGCGCATGATCTCGACGCAGGCGTGGCTGCGCACGATCGCAAGACCCGATGGCTCGGTCGCTTTGGAGGGCATCGCACATGACGTCACGGAACTGCGTCAGCAGGAGGCAGCATCATTGGTCACCGAGGAGCGCTACCGACTGATGGCGGAGAGCGCCCACATCGTGCTGTGGACGATGGGGCTCGACGGCACGATCACCTACGTGAGCCCGACCGTGGAGAAGATGCGCGGGTTCACGGTCGAAGAGGCGATGAACCAGCCACTCGACGAGATCCTCACCCCCGAGTCCCAGGAGATCGCCGCCGGCTACTACACGGTCCTCTACGCCGACATCGCTGCCGGCCGGATGCCCGAGCCGTTCCGGTGCGAGCAGGAGTACCTGTGCAAGGGCGGCTCCACTATCTGGACCGAGGTCGATGTCATCCCCGAACTGGGACCGGATGGCAGCGTCATCGGGATCATCGGAATCACCCGTGACATCAGCGACCGCAAACGCGCCACCGATGCCCTGGTGGCTGCCAACGACCGATTGCACGAACTAGCGGTCACCGATCCGCTGACCGGAACCTGGAATCGGCGCCATGGAGAGCAACTGCTCGCCGCCGACTTCGCCGAGTCGCGGCGCTACGGGCCGCCGATGTCACTGGTTGTGCTCGACGTCGACAACTTCAAGGACATCAACGACGCCCACGGCCATCTCGTCGGCGACCAGGTCCTGGCCGAGCTGACCGACCGGATCGGCCCGAACCTGCGCGACTCCGATGCCCTTGCGCGCTGGGGCGGCGATGAGTTCGTCATCATCACCCATCACTGCGGCGCGGCGGAGACAGTGACCCTCGCAGAGAAGCTGCGCGATATCGTTCGCGCCAAGCCGTTCGGCGACGCCGGCCCGGTCACAGTGAGTGCCGGCGTGGCCGAGCTCCGACCTGACGATGATCTCGATACGTGGCTGAGTCGTGCGGATCATGCGTTGTACGAGGCCAAGGCGGCGGGCCGCAACGCGGTGCGCGCATCACACTGACACCGGAGTCAGGCGAGTCGTCAGAGAACGCTTACCGGCGCGAGCAGGTCCGCACTCGGCCGTGCGAACAAGTAGCCCTGCCCGATGCTCCAGCCGGCTTCGAGCAGCAGGGCGGCCTGCTCGCAGGTCTCGATGCCCTCGGCAATCGCCTCCATGCCGAGGCCGGATGCCAAGCCCGCGATGCCCCGGACCAGATCGAGCCCGGGGCTCGACTCATCGACCAGCGGCGCGACGAACGAACGATCCAGCTTGATAGCAGTAACAGCCACGCCTCGCAGGAGAGCCACCGACGCATAACCGGTGCCGAAGTCGTCGACGTGAATGCCGATGCCCAACTTCCTCAGCCCGTCGAGCGCGCAGCGCGCATCGTCCGTGAGTTCGAGCATCGTCGTTTCAGTCAGCTCGACGACGAGCGACTCCGGATGCACCCCGAAGGTTCGCAGCGTGCCTTCGAACCGTTCGAACCAGCCAGGATCGCCGAACTCGACGGCCGATACGTTGATGCTGATCGGGCCGGGCAGATGCGGATGTGAGCGGATCGCGTCGCACACAAGCTCGAGGACCTGCCGCCCGAGGATGATCACCAGCCCGGACGCCTCCATCGTGTCCATGAAAACCGCTGGGGAGAGCAACCCGCGACTCGGGTGGTTCCACCGTACGAGCGCCTCGTATCCACACACTGACCCATCACCTAGCCGCACCTGCGGCTGGTAGTGCATGACGAACTGCCGAGCATCCAGTGCAACCCGCAACTCGTGCTCGAGTTGAAGTCGCTCGAGCGGACTCTGCGGATCGGGCATTCGCCCCTGAACGTGGTACCTCGACCGGCCCTTCGCCTTCGCCAGCACCAGAGCCGAGTCAGCCTCGCGGATGAGGGCGGTCGCGGTGGAGTAGTAGTTCGAGTAGGCGATGCCGATACTTCCCGTGCGAGAGATGCGGTTCCCGCTTGCCACGGTCTCCTCCGCGATGACGGCCAGAATGCCTTCCGCGACTTCCTGCACCGGCTCGCCCACCTGCGTGTCAGGAACGACGACGAGCAGGCTGTGGCCGTCGAAGCGCCCCACGAGGTACCCATTGGGAACCGCCGCGACAACCTTTCGCGCGATGTCCGCCAGCACCTGATCACCGGCCTCGTAGCCGAGGGTCCGATTGACAACGAGGAACTGCGTGACGTCGACGAACATCACCGCGACCTTGCCGTCGGTCAGGGTGGCACTGACGAGTGCCTGTTGAAGGACGGTCGTGATCGCCGTGCGGCTGAGTAGTTCGGTCACTGGGTCGTACTCGGCCAGCCACTGCAACTCGCTCTTCGCCCGTTCTTCCTCAGTCACATCGATCGCGTGCGCAATGAAGATGCGCTCGCCTGTGCTCTGCACTTTCGCGATCCGGACAACAAGGTCCGCGAGAAGAACCTCCCCATCGGATCGCAGGTAGCGCTTGCGTATCCGGTACGAGTCGATGTCACCTGAAGCAATGAGGTCGTCCAGCCGCTGCTCCTCCGCTACATCGTCGGGGTGCGTGTGCTCCTGCCAGGCGAAGTCGGCAAGTTCCTCGCGGCTGTACCCCAGGTAGTCGCAGAAGGCGTCGTTGACGTCTTCGTGACTTGCGTCAACCGCCCCGAAACTCATTGGGATGGTGGTGAGGTAGAGCGCCGTTCGGAACAGTTCCTGGGATCGTTCAAGGTCCTTTGCCAGGGTCACTTGTTCATCGAGCTGTTCACGAAGGGCCGCTCGGGAGCGCACACTCTCGGCCACCGCACCGGCCAGCAGCCATGCCACGAGCGGCAGAGACACCAGGAACACCTGGACGACCAAAGTCGCCTGGACGAGCGATGCCTGGTCGACGGCCGCTAGGGCAGTGACGCCCCGCCCCCGCGTCGTCGCCACCGTGACGGAGATGACACACAGCATGAGGCCGATCGAAAGGGTCAACTGCGACGTCCGGGCAGCAAGCAGCACGATGATCGGCACGATGAGGAAAGCGGCAGCGAGGTAGAGCGACGTACCGCCCCCGTAGAAGGCGACTGTGATGAGCACCTCGCCCGTGCAGATTGCAAAGACTCCAATGAGGAACCTCGCGCGAGAGAAGGTCGGCCACGTCCGGCGATCGAAGACCAGGACGATGACCGGCACGATCGTCAGGACACCGATTGCCGTGGTCAACGCAACATTGGCGCAGTAGACGGGCAAGGAGTAGTTCCCCGTTGACAAAGTGGGGACCATCGGCGCGGCGGTGACCGCACGTGCCACGCCGGCCCCCATAGCCAGCGCTACGAGGAGTCCGGCATCCTTGGTTGATCGGAACGGAATGCATCGCCTATGACTGATCACCAGCCCGAGTGCGACCACGATGGACATGTCGGCCATCACTCGGACCGCGGAAGTGGCCAAGGGCCAACCCGCTGTGCCGTAGGCAACGAAGGTGCCGGCCGCGGCGAACAGCACGTAGGGCCACCAGCGCTGCCGCGGGATCAGGAGCATGATGCCGACGGGGATGGCTCCGTACCAAACGGTCACGAAACCCTGGGACCGGAGCATCGACATGCTGAGCCCCAGACCGGCCGCCACCGCGAGAAGCGCGAAGCCGACGTCGATCAGGGTGGTGAGCAGGAAGCCGTGCGGCTTCACCTGGACTTCCACCCCCGACACCCGTCGGACGCTAGCAGCGCCCGCGACTCCTATCCGCTGGGCGGCGTCCCCTATTCCGGTGCCAGCAAGCCCTTTGCCCGGCCATGTGGCATAAGCCGGAGATGTCTCGCTACCCCACCTCCATCACGCGAGCGGGCAGTTATCGTGCGGAGCGTGATTCGCGTCCTCCTCACCGGGATGTCCGGCACCGGCAAGTCGACGATCACCCGGGACCTCGTGACCCGTGGCTACCCGGCCATCGACGCCGACGACGGCTGGACCCTGCCGCAGCCCGACGGCACGCTGCGCTGGGACGAGATAGCCATCACGCACCTGCTCGATACCGATGGCGCTGACGTCCTCTTCTTCGCTGGCTGCGAGGAGAACATGGTCGCGTTCCTCCCCCGCTTCGACATCGTCGTGCTGCTCAGCGCACCACGCGACGTGATCGTGCAGCGCATCGCCGAGCGAACAGGAAACGACTTCGGCAAGGATCCGGCCGAGCTGGCGCGCATCCTCGCCGACCTCGACGAGATCGAGCCGCGATTGCGGGCGATCGCCGACCACGAGGTCGACACGACGAACTCGATCGATCAGGTCGTGACGTCTGTCCTGGCTCTCGTCGAGGCGTAGCGGGCCACCCTCACTAGTGCGCAGACCCTGCGAGCACGCAGAACTCGTTGCCCTCCGGATCGGCGAGCACCACCCACGGCGTATCGCCCTGACCGATGTCGGCCAACGTCGCACCAAGGCCAAGCAGTCGCGCGACCTCGGCTTGCTGGTCAATCGGACGGAAGTCGAGGTGCAGTCGGTTCTTTCCCGCTCTCGCAGCACGCACGGGCACGAACAGCAGCCCGGGGACAACGTCGGCCGCGGGCCGGATCTCTGCCTCGTCATCCGTATCGGTCGCCACGACCCAGCCGAGTGCATTTGCCCACCACTGCGCCAGGGTGCGTGGATCGACAGCGTCAACGACAACCTGCTCCCACACAAGGCTCATACGGTCATGCTAGGTGCCGCCCAATCCACGGGACCCGGGGGATTCACTCCCGTCCTTACACCACGTAGGCTTTGTCCTACGTCCACGCTAAGGAGCCATCGTGAAGAGACTGATCGCCGCCATCGCCGGCACGGCCCTGATCCTGGGCGGGCTCCTCGCGAGTGCCCCTCAAGCGACTGCGGCTGGATCCAACGCCGTCATGACGTGCGGCGCCCCAAGCACGGTGATGCAGAACGATCAGGTGGCGGTGACCTGGGGTGTGGCTGGAGTTGCTGATCCCACTTACTGGTTCGCCAACATGGAAGTGATGGATCCAACCGGAACGGCGGTCGGCACCGTGATCAGCTTCGGCTACCCGGCTGTCTCGGCCACCTCCGGATCCATCAGCTTCTCCGCAGACAAGGTCGGCAAGTATCACGTCTACTGCTTCGGTCCGAACATCGATGCCAGTGACGTGTACATCGACGTGCTCCCCATCGCGATCACCTCCTGCTCGGTCTCGGTCGTTGGCGATCAGGCCACTGTTCGTTGGTCCACCGCTGGCTCAGGGTTCGGGTCCTTCGACGTCGGCGTCGCCAAAGCCTCGACCGCGACGCAGTCCGTGCCCGGAGATCAGCGCACCGCGACCGTCTCGCTCGCGTCAGTGGGGGCGGGCTTGATCACGATCACCGTCAAGCCACAAGTCCCAGGGACAGTGCAGACCCCTTTCGCATGCCCAGAGGTCACGTACACGCCTGCGACCCCCGTGCCGCCGGTAGTCACACCAGGGGTCTTCCAGATCAATCAGGGCGTGCGTCAACAGCAGTTGAGCATCAGCTGGAGTGAGCCGCCGATGATCGGCTGGAAGTCGGCCAACTTCCTCGGCTCTCGGTCCATCCTCAGCAATGAGACGAGCATCTGGGTTGACTGTGGCTTCACGGGCGACTTCGTTGCGGTGAGCAGCACGGTGGGCAATTCGGCCCCCGTTCGGGTGAGCGCCGCCTGCGCCCCCATCACGGCGACCCTGACGCTCACCCCCCTCGATGCGCACAGCGTGCAGGGCACCTTCACGTTCACGCCTGATCTCAGCGTCGTCGAGACGGTCAGATACTGGACCCTCATCGACGGGCAGCCCGGACCCACGATCCGGGCCACCGCCCCACCCGGCCCCGGCACCACGATGACCTTCGTCATTCCCGGCCTGCCTGCCGGCAAGGACGTCACCGTCCTGTCCCAGATCGGTGTGGTGGGAAACCCGTTCAGCGTAAGCCCGCGCGCGACGACGACCATGCCGGCCGCGGGAGCTGCACTTCAGTACCAGGGCACGACCGTTGCGACCGGCACCGCGTTCTCGGTTCCGCCCACCTTCCGACCCCAGGGCCAGATGTTCACCGTCTCGTCCGCGCCCGCCCTGCCGCTGACGGTGGATGCCGGCGGCACGGTGCGCGGCACCGCGCCAGCAGTCGCCAAGACGACCGTCCACACCGTGACCGTCACGTCCGCGAATCCCGCGGAGGCGGCGACCTTCACTGTGACGGTCACCCCGCTGCCCGGAGCCTCGGCCTCAACTTCCACAACTGCCGCCACGCGCCCCGGAGCCGGAGCCAGCACCGGCGGTATTCCCGGCACAGGACCGGTCGGTGGTTCCACCGGTGATGGCGGGGCGAGCTCGGGTTCGGCTGGCGCGGGTTCGGCTCCGGCGCCGTGCCTGGCTCCCGATGGTGAGATCTACCCCGATCTCGCCGGCTCGGTCGGATCGACCCTGACGATGGCCCCCAACCTCACTGGGCTGCGTCCCGCGACGAACTTCTCGATCGTCGGCGGGTCGCTGCCGCAGGGCATCTGGCTGGACAGTGACGTGGGCGTCGTGTCTGGCACTCCTCTGCAGTCAAACGGCGGATGGGGGCCGGTGACTGTCCGTGCAGCATTCGCGGACGGCACTACCAAGGACAGCTCCTTCAATATCGCGGTGGATGATCCACATCACTCGGCCAACTACCCGAATCGCCTCATCGGCTCCATCGGGCAGGAGGTGGTCATCGCGCCGCTCGAGGTCCACACTCACGGGACGACAACATTCCGGATCGTCTGCGGATCCCTTCCGCAGGGGCTGAAGTTCAATACCGAGACTGGCGAGATCAGCGGGACGCCGATGGAACTCGTCGGACGTCCGGTTCCTCTGCGCGTGCGCATGACCGACGATTACGGCTGGGTGGACACCTCGTTCATCATCGTCGTCAATCAGGGCTTGACACCGTGGCTGCGCTACCCGGACTACGCGCAGCTCGACCGCAACTCGGCGACCATCATCGACCCGACACGCTCTGGCCTCCCCGGTAACACGCGTTACACCATTACGGGCCGGCTGCCCAAGGGCCTGGTCTTCGACAAGGTGTCGGGCGCGATCTACGGGAAGCCGGTGGTCGCTGCCGGGAGTGTGTTCCGACCCACTGTCCGTGCGGTGGACACGAAGGGGAACGTGATCGCGAGCACGTGGGCCAACGTCACGGTGACCAAGCCGGCTGTCCCCATGAAGATGAAGGCGCGCAGCGCAGCACGACACCTCACGGTCGGGACCTTCACGCTCGTGACCTCCGTGAAGCACCCGGCATTCTCGCGCCTGTCGGCGAATGTCAAGTGCGCGGCGTGCACGCACACGTTCAACAAGCGCACCGGTCGACTCGTGGTCCGGGTCACGAAGGCCCATCAGGTGGTGCGAGTCCACATCGCGGCCGTGCCCATTGGTGCGGCGAACCGGGAGGCCTACTCGTCGCACGTCTGGAGCCGCGCCTGGCACGTTCGTTAGTCCAGCTTGACGACCAGTTTGCTGTGTAAGGTTGAAGCACGCGCGGATGAGGGGACGTAGCAACATGACGAGCGGCGAACGCCTCGGCATGTCGTCCCGGATCCGTCCGGCACCCGGCCGCAAGCGGCAATGGCGGATCTCCCCCGAGCAGACCTTTCCACTGCCCGTCATCGTCGACCATATGTACGTCGACCCGACGACGGGTGCGCGTGCCTGGCTGATCGAGGCGACGATCGACCTGGTCGACGGCGCGCCCGCAATCGTCCGGATGGACATCCGCGTTCCCGGCGGGCTCGACCCCCATCGCATGCAGCGGGAGTTCCGCTGGGCCTCACCACTGGAGATCGTCACCATCGGAGTACCGGGACTCCTCGCGCGCGGAATCGATCCCTTCGACTACGACCTGCCCCTCACCGGCTTCCCGGAAGCCGCCCAGTTGGGTCACCGGTCGAACGAGCAGTTGAGCGATCCTTTCCTCGAGGAGATCGCCCACGAGTACCTCGCCATCGGCCGGGGATACGCCAAGGCCATCGCCGTCGAGCGCCATGTCTCGCAACGCACGGTCGTCAGCTGGGTTGAGAAGGCCCGTCGCCGCGGCATCCTCACGCGGGTGCCATCGGGCAGCTTCGGCGGAACTATCGTGCCGAAGTCGCGACGGCGGGCAGCGGTCCGGTAACTATCCACAGTGGTGGGTTGCGTAGGATTCCGCCATGCGCCGACCCTTCGCACTGACCGCCACGGTCCTTGCCATCGCCCTGACCATTCCGCTCGTCCCGGCCGCGTCACACGCCCAGCCGGGGCCGACGACCACAGCGCAGACTCGCGCAATCCCGATCGACACGAGCAAGCAGATGTCCGCCGCCGACCGCACAGCGATCGATGCTGCGGGAAGGCAGTTCATTGCGAACTCCCTCGACGGCGCCCCCGGGCTGTGGATCGCAGTCTGGGACCCGAAGCGCGGCTATTACGAGCAGGCCTACGGCCAGGCCTCGCTCGACGGGACACCCGCGAAGGTCGCCGACCACTTCCTGATCGGATCGATCACCAAGACCGTCTTCGCGACCGCCGTGCTGGAGCAGGTTGCGGCCGGTCGGTTGAAACTGACCGACACAGTGCAGAAGCTCGACCCTGCGCTCGCGAAGCAGTACCCCGTTGCAGCGAAGAAGACCGTTGCACAACTTCTTGGCATGACCAGCCGCATCCCGGACTACGCCGATGCTGCCGTCGGCAAGATGTTCGTCAATCCCCAGCAGCGCTTCACGCGTGACCAGCTAATCGCCCTCGGTATCGCCGAGGGCACGGCCATCCCGGCCCCCGGCGGCTACTCGACGACCAACTACCTGCTCATGGGCAAGGTCATGCAGACGCTCACCGGCAAGAGCCCCGAGCAGCTCGTCAATGCCGTCCTCCGTCAGGCGGGCATGAAGAGCTCGAAGCTCATGACAGGCAACGTCGTTCTCCCGTCCCCTCGCGCGCACGGATACATCGGCGAGTTCTACGGATCGCAGGCGGCCAGCGTGAATCCGAGTCTGTCGTCCACCACCGACGTCACCGACTGGACGATGGAGTGGGGCAAGGAAGGCGGCGGCGCGTACTCCACCATCGGTGACCTTGCGAAGTGGGGAGGCAGCTGCCTCGGTACGGGCTTCCTGCCCGCGAAGGTCGCGGCCGCGCGGCTGAAGACCACGAAGATCGCTCCTGGCGACTACGGGCTCGGCATCATCCGCCAGGGTGACTGGCTGTCTCACGGCGGCCAGGCCATCGGCTACCAGGCGAATGTCGCATGCAACCCCAAGACCGGAGCCGTCGTGGCCTACGCAGTCAACTCCACCGAGGGACCCGTCGATCTGGGCTCGTACCTCGGTCCGGTTGCGTGGCCGCAGTATGCGAAGGCGAAGGACTCCGTCAGCTGAACCCGCACATCACGCTACGTCGCCCGACGGCATCACAACCACCTGGTTGCGACCACCTCGCTTTGCTGCATACATCCCAGTATCCGAACGGTCCACCACGCTGTCGACAGTCTCACCCGGCGCGACCAGGGTGACCCCGATACTGAGCGTCACGCGGGCGCTTCCGCCGGGGATGGATACCGGCTCACTCGCCACGATCCGCATTCGCTCAGCCATCGACGCTGCTTCGGCCACGTCGTGAATTCCCTCGAGAATGATCAGAAACTCGTCTCCACCGATTCGGGCCACGCTGTCACTGCTGCGAACGATCCCCCTGAGTCGCGCGGTGAGGGCCCGCAGAATCTCATCTCCCGCCGCATGACCCCATAGGTCATTGATGTCCTTGAATCCATCGACATCAGCAAACAGCACGGCAACGTGGCTGCCCGGATCGCTCGGCTCTGCGCTGAGGTGACCCAGCCGCGCCATAGCTCCGTCGCGCTTCAGGGCGCCGGTGAGATCGTCAAAGTTGGCTCGCCGCTCCAACTGGCCTTCCCGCTCCACGTCGCGGTCGATCACGCGGAAGGACACGACCGCACCATCGGGCCTGTCCTCGTCGTCGTGCGCAAGGCGCGTGTGCGTCTCGATCCAGTGCCAGGTGCCGTCCTTCGCCGGCGCTCGGTAGCGACCTATCCATGCCCCGTGGTCAACGCGAAGATCACCCGCCACCAAGGATGAGCGCTCCGCAGCGAACTTCTCCAGGTCATCCGGATGTGTCATATCGCTTGTGGCTCGACCGATCCACTCCTCCGGCGCCCACCCGAGCATGTCGGTAATCGACGGGGACGCCCAGGTATAGGTGCCCTCCAAACCCACCTTGACGACGACGTCGCTCACGTTCTCCGCTAGAAGTCGGTAATGCCTCTCGGACTCAGCAAGGCTCTCGCGCATGTGGTGAGCCAGCGAGACATCCCGCCAGCTGAAGAGCAGGGAACTCTCAAGTCTGGCCGCGTGGAACTCCAGGTACCGGACGGTGTCATCGCCAGTCCAGTCCAGGCTGCCCGGCACATCCTGCCGAGTCAGAGGCTCACTGTCGGCCAGCACCTGCGCCAGTGCCTCCACCATGCGGGCACCGCGGGATTCCGACATGAGGTTCATCGCCAGCAAGCGCTTCCCGATCAACTCGTCGCGTGAGCAGCCGTTGTACTGGCAGGCCGCCTCGTTGGCCTCCGCATGGACGAAGTCCATGGTGCGACCATCGTCGTCGCGCACGGGATCGAGCAGCACGTGCGGGTCGAGCAACGCTTCGAGGGTCTGGCGGATGGTCGGCTGGGCGGCAGGCGCGATCGACGGATCCACCCAATCAGGTGATGCCTGCACGTGCCCCCCCGAGGAATGATTGAGCATGGCACGCATTCGGGGGTAACGCTCGCCGAGGGCGGGGACGAGATCACGAGGAGTCTGCCGCAGGCGTGCCGTCTGTCTAGATCGCGACGATCTCGATCAGGCCATCCAGGTGGCGGACGTCGGCCGGATTGGCAGTGGCCAGCCGGGCGCCATGCGCGTGGGCGGTGGCCGCGACCATGAGGTCAAGGGCGCGGGGCTGCGCCTTCCGGCCAGACCGTCTCGTCGCGGCGGCCAGTTCCCCGTAACTGGCGGCGACAGCGCTATCGACGGGAAGCGGCTCGAATGCCCGCACGATCGCAGCGAGTCGCCCGAGACGCTGCGCCCGCTTGGCCGCGTCATCTGTCACCAGCACGCCGAAGTGGAGCTCGGCAAGGGTGATGGCGCTGATCGCCAGATCCCCATCGATCTGTGGCGGCTCACCCAGCAGGAGGACGCTCGTGTCCAGCACCGTGCGCATCTAGCGCTCCCACGGGTTCACCAGGTCGTCCGGCGTGGACGTGCGGCGCTCGGCCTCCCACGTCAGGTCGTTCGGGCTGTCGAAGATGGCGCGAACGTGCGCCCAGGTCGTCCAGGTCCCGGCTTTCAGCGGCGTCAACTG
>CAIVQM010000286.1 GCA_903908025.1 uncultured bacterium | reverse complement strand
CCGTGGTCGCCGTCGTGGCCGCACCGTGCAGCCCCTCGTAGAAGAGAACGTCGGCATCCGGATCGAGGGGTCCCCACTCCGTGAAGGTCCCTGGTGCACACCCGAGCTGCTGGGACTCGACCTCGTCGTGGACATACAGTCGGGTGCGTCCCGTGCCCGTGTCAGAAAACTGCCGGAAGACCTCTCCCAGTTCGTCCAGCAGGTTCGCCTCGGCGCTGAAGTGGCTCAGGTGGTGGTTGCCTTCTACCTCGGCCTCAACGATGGCGGCCTTCATCCCGTTGCGGTCATATCGATGGAAGGCATCGCCCTCGATGTGTGCAGCATGGACACCCTCGCGCCGGAAGATCTGGTCGAAGGTGTTCTTCACGGTTGTCGTTCCAGCACCGGACGAGCCGGTCACGACGATGATCGGGTGCTTCGTCGACATGCGCTGCTCCTCAGGTGCGGAAGAGCCCGCGCTGCGAGAACAGCGGTGACTCCTCGTGGACGGTCGGGGGATCAATCAGGTACCGCCGGACGCGATCGACCTTGTTCCGCGAACCGAAGATGAGCGGGGTGCGCTGGTGCAGGTCGGCGGGGGAGAGATCGAGGATGTCGTCCAGTCCGTTTGTGGCGCTGCCGCCCGCCTGCTCGCAGATCAGGGCAACCGGGTTTGCTTCGTAGACCAGCCGGATGCGGCCCTGCCGGTACGTGGGTCGCTCGTCCGACGGATAGAGGAAGATGCCGCCGCGCAGAAGGATGCGGTAGGTCTCGGCCACCAGGGAGGCGAGCCACCGCATGTTGAAGTCGACCGCGCGGGGCCCGACGCTCCCGTCGACCAGATCGCTGACGTAGGCCCGGATACCCGCGTCCCAGTGCCGAGCATTGGACGCGTTGATCGCGTACTCACGAGCATCGCTGGACAGCTCGACACAGCGATGGGTTCGCAGGAATGAGCCTGACTCGGGGTCGAGCGCGTAGATGTCTGTCCCGTCGCCGAATGTCAGGATCAACACGGTGCTCGGACCGTAGATGATGATTCCGGCCGCGAGCTGCGCCCGGCCGCTCTGCAGTAGGGCGTCTGCGACGTCGTCGAAACCGGCGCGAGGCAGGATGCCGAATATCGTTCCGATGGGCGCGTTGATGTCGATATTGGAGGAGCCGTCGATCGGGTCCATCGTCAGCACGTAGGCACCGTCGGCATCGACCGGGATCGGGTCCTCGGACTCCTCCGATCCGATGACGGCCACCCCGCAGCCCGCGAGTGCCGCGACAAAGATCTCCTCGGCCAGGACGTCCAACTGCTTCTGGTCGTCGCCACTGGCATTGGTTCGACTGCTGCGCTCAGCACCGCCGTGCAAGGGGCTGCCGGCAATGAGCCGTGCCAGTCGGATGCCGGTGGCGGCCATCCGCTCGACGATATCGGCGACCGGCGTGGCCGATGGATTCGCGGCACGCCAGGCAGCCAGGGCGGCTGCGAGCGGCACCGCTGTGGCGGCGCCGTCGCTGCGGGCATCGGTTGAGGACATGCGGGGAGTCTGGAGCCCGGGTAAAGCAAAGTAAAGGCATGGTATTTACGGGTTGACAATAGATTCGCTAGGGTTCGGACATGAAGGACATCACCCTGAGACAGCTCCAGTGTCTTGCCGAGACGGTCCGCACCGGCTCCCTGGCGGGTGCTGCCGGCGCCCTGCATGTGACCGCCCCTGCCGTGGCTGCCCAACTGCGCCTGCTGGAGAGGGGTCTGGGCCTGACGCTCATCGAACGTGGGCCGGGTGGGCAGCACCCGACGGAAGCGGGCCAGTTGGTCGCCGACACGGCCGCCAGAGTGGCCGCCGAGCTGTCTGAGTGCTCGGAGGCGCTGTCGGACCTGCGCTCTGCCCGCGCGGGACGGGTCACCCTCGGAGCCGTCAGCACCGCGAAGTACTTCGCCCCGCGGGTCCTTGCGGCCTTCAAGGCCAGCCATCCCCAGGTGACGGTGGCCCTGAGCGTCGGCAACCGTGTCGAGGTCCTCGACCTGCTCGAGCGCTACCAGATCGACATTGCGGTGATGGGCCGACCGCCCGGCCGCCTCGAGGTCGATCAGGAGGTGATCGGTGATCATCCCTACGTCATTGTGGCCGCTCCGGCGCACCCGCTCCGAGACGCCGTCGACATTCCGATGGAGAGACTGTCGGAAGAGGTGTTCCTCATTCGTGAGCCTGGGTCGGGAACCCGGGGCCACTTCGAGTCGCTCTTCTCCGCTGCCGAGCGATACCCGGCCGTGGGGATGGAGATCACGTCCAACGAGACCATCAAGCAGGGGGTCATCGCTGGGCTGGGCGTGGCGCTCATCTCCGCGCACACCATCGCCGCCGAGGTCGCCGACGGCCGCCTCATCGTGCTCGATGTTGCCGGACTGCCGATCCGTCGGCACTGGCTGCTCGTACGCATGTCCCGCCGGGCGTTCTCACCAGCCGCCAGCGAACTGTGGCGATTCTTCGAGGACGAACTGGCCGACCTGCTCCCGACCTAGCGGTCGTCCGCACCTCGACGTCGCAGATACCGCTCGAACTCCCGGGCGATGGCCTCGCCGCTGGCCTCCGGCAGGTCCGCCGCGTCGCGGGCCTCCTCCAGCTGCTTGACGTAGTCGGCCACCTCGTCGTCGTCGGCCGCCAACTCGTCGACGCCGATCTCCCAGGCGCGCGACTCCTCGACCAGATCTCCCAGTGGAACAGGAATATCGAGGATGTCCTCGACCCGGCGGACGAGCGCGAGGGTGGCCTTGGGACACGGCGGCTGCGCGACATAGTGCGGGACCGCAGCCCAGAGCGAGACGCACGTGATGCCGAATCGAGCGCAGGCATCCTGCAGGACGCCGACGATGCCCGTGGGACCTTCGTAGGTAGAGGGCTCGAGGCCGAGTTCGGCGCCGAGCGCAACGTCGGATGACGAGCCGGTGATCGGCACCGGGCGGGTGTGCGGAATATCCGACAGCAGCGCCCCGAGGGTCACCACGGTCGATACCTCGAGTTCGGCAGCAAGGCCGAGAATCTCGCGCACGAACTGCTGCCACTTCATGTTCGGCTCGATGCCCTGCACGAGCACGATGTCGCGTGGGAAAAGAGGGACGCGGGCCACGTAGATGCGGGTGGCCGGCCAGGTGAGGCTGCGCACTCCGGTCTCGTCGATCTCGATCATCGGGCGATTCACCTGATAGTCGTAGTACTCCTCGGAGTCGAGATCGGCGAGGGGCTGCGCATCCCAGACCTCCCGCAGGTGGGCAATCGTGCCGGATGCAGAGTCGCCCGCGTCGTTCCAGCCCTCGAAGGCCGCAACCATCACCGGGTCGACCAGGACCGGGAACTCATCGAGCTCGATCACGCCTCCCCGCCCCTCCGGCTGTCGACTGCCGCGTCCACGAATCCCGCCACCAGGGCGGGCCACTGCAAGGGTACGTCGTGAATGGCACCTCGCCAGCGGTGAACCAGACAGCCGTCCTGCTGCTCCGCCGTACGGGTGGCCTGCTCCTTCACATCGAGCCAGGCTCCGTCGGGTCCCGTCGAGCCCTGCGTCGGGGTGGCTGGCTCGCAGACCGCAGCCCAGATCGGCACGTGCTGAGTCGTGCAGGCGACCAGGTCGGCCGTCGCGTCATGGTCAAGGAGACCGTCGAGGACGGCCAGATGACGCTCCACCCCGATGCGGGTCCGCATCAGGCCAGCAGCATCGGTGACGAACGTCGGCTCGAGCGCTGCCTGTCGCTCGGCGTTCCAGCCATGACCGAGGTCACCTCGGCGGATGAGGGCCCACAACTCCTCGCTCGGCAGCCCGAGGGGCGGCGGGGTCAGTCGAGCCCGGATCTCGTCGCGCGGTCCCAGCCCGGATGGCGACCACAGGCCGCCATCGATGAGGACCGCCGTGGCAACGCGATCGGGATGGCGGGCGGCCGCGGCGAGCGCCACCGACCCACCCCACGAGTGGCCGACGACGACGGCCGTGGACCAGCCAAGGCGGTCGAGCGCGGCGACCGCATCATCCGCGCACGCCTCAACCGAGAAGTCCGAACCCAGGGGCGTGTCGGATTCACCGTGGCCACGCTGGTCAAGAGTCGCTACCGGACGCGTGTGCAGCCGCCGCACGACCGGTGACCAGAAAGCCCGCTGCTGGCTCAACCCGTGCAGGAGCAGGACGGGCAAGCCGGAATCAGGGGAGTCGTCGAACACGGACATGACGAGATCGATCCCGGGTGAACGGGCGAATCGGTCCTGTCGAGTCACCGTCACCTGTCCACCGTAGTGCGCGTAACCGTCAACCGAGCGGGGATCGCTAGGCTGCGTCATCATGGCTTCGACCGCGACACCGCATCCCACCCATGGCCGCGCCTCCCTACGCGACACGCTCAGCAAGCGAGTGGTCGTCGCCGACGGCGCCATGGGCACGATGCTGCAGGCCGCTGACCCCAGTCTCGACGACTTCCAGGGCTACGAGGGCTGCAACGAGATCCTGAACATCACGCGCCCGCAACTGGTCGCCGGCGTCCACGATGCGTACTTCGCGGTGGGCGTTGACTGCGTCGAGACCAATACATTCGGCGCCAACCTCGCGAATCTCGGCGAATACGACATCTCCGACCGGATCTTCGAACTCGCCGAGGCAGGTGCACGCATCGCCCGTGAGGTCGCCGACGGCTGGTCGACCCCGTCGCATCCGCGCTGGGTCATCGGATCCGTCGGACCTGGCACCAAGCTCCCGAGCCTTGGGCATGCTCCCTACGCAGTGCTGCGCGATGCCTACGAGCAGCAGGTCGCTGGTCTGCTAGCCGGGGGAGCGGATGCGGTCCTCGTCGAGACGGCTCAGGACCTCCTGCAGGCGAAGGCAGCCATCGTCGGAGCACGTCGCGCCCTCGCCGCGGCGGGGCGGCACATCCCGATCTTTGCGCAGGTGACTGTCGAGACCACGGGCACCATGCTCCTGGGAACGGAGATCGGTGCGGCTCTCACCTCACTCGCTCCGCTGGGCATCGACATGATCGGGCTCAACTGCGCGACGGGACCGGCCGAGATGAGCGAGCACCTGCGCACCCTGGCTCGCACGTCCGGCATCGGGATCACCTGCATGCCGAATGCCGGCCTGCCCGTCCTGACGTCCGATGGGGCGCACTATCCGCTGACGCCCTCCGAGCTGGCAGATGCCCACGACACGTTCACGCGTGACTTCGGCCTTGCTCTGGTCGGTGGCTGCTGTGGGACGACGCCCGAGCACCTCAAGCACGTGGTCGATCGCGTCCGTGGTCGTGAGCTAGCCCCGCGCAAGCCGCACCATGAGGCCGCGGCTGCATCGCTGTACCAGTCGGTGCCATTCCGTCAGGACACGGCCTACCTCTCGATCGGCGAGCGCACCAACGCGAACGGTTCGAAGGCCTTCCGCGATGCCATGCTCGCGCAGCAGTGGGATGACTGCATCGAGATCGCCCGCAATCAGATCCGCGATGGAGCCCATCTGCTCGACCTGTGCATCGACTATGTCGGGCGCGACGGTGTCTCCGACATGCGTGAACTCGCGGGCCGGCTCGCCACCGCCAGCACCCTGCCCATCGTCCTGGACTCCACGGAGCCGCCGGTGCTCGAGGCCGGGCTGGAGATGCTCGGCGGACGGGCCGTCATCAACTCGGTGAACTACGAGGACGGCGACGGCCCGGACTCCCGGATCAGCCGGATCATGCCCCTGGTCATGGAGCACGGCGCCGGGGTCGTCGCGCTCACGATCGACGAGGAGGGCCAGGCGCGCACGGCGGAGTGGAAGGTCAGGGTCGCCGATCGGCTGATCCGCGACCTGACGGGACGCTGGGGGATGCGCGTCTCCGACATTCTGGTGGACACGCTCACCTTCCCCATCGCGACCGGGCAGGAGGAGACCCGCCGCGACGGTATCGAGACGATCGAGGCGATCCGGCAGCTCAAGACCCTGTACCCGGACGTCCAGACGACCCTCGGCCTGTCGAATG
>CAIVQM010000285.1 GCA_903908025.1 uncultured bacterium | reverse complement strand
CCCCCCCACGCCAGCGTTAACTCAACGCTGAGGGCTTAGCCCCAGGCGTTGTCGATGCAGTACTGAGCGCTCTCCTGCGGCGCGGCGGTGACGGTGTCCTGAGGATCCTCAGTGCACAGGGTCACGCCGGTGTCGAAGAAGGTGCCATCGGCCGAGGTCGGGGCCGGGGGTGCGCCACCGTCCGCGATTGCCTTGATGGCCTTGACGCCCTGCTCCGCCATCTTCAGCGGGTACTGCTGCGAGGTGGCCTGGATGCCGCCAGCCTTGACAGCCTCGACGCCGGCGAGACCGCCGTCGACCGAAACCACGTAGACGTCCTTGCCGGGAGTCTTGCCGGCAGCCTGGAGCGCCGAATCGGCACCGAAGGCAGTGGGCTCGTTGATCGTGTAGACGAGGTTGATGTCAGGGTTCTTGGCGAGGCAGTTCTCCATGCCCTTCTTGCCACCCTCCTCGTTCGCACCCGTGGCCTCGAGGCAGACGATTTCGTAGTCGCCGCCCTTGCCGGTGGTGTACGTGCCGGTGGCAGCCTCGTCGCCCATGACCTTGGGGTCAACGACGTCGATGCCCATGCCGGCCAGGAAGCCGTTGTCGCGGCAGTAGTCAACAGAGACCATGCGGTCGCTGAAGATGACCAGACGCGCGATGACAGCCTTCTCGCCGTTCAGCTTGCCTGCGGCCCACTGGCCAATGGCGTTGCCGGCGACGCAGTTGTCGGTGGCGAAGGTGATGTCGACGACGTCCGGCGGATCCGTCGGGGTGTCGAGTGCGATCACGTAGAGACCGGCGTCGCGAGCCTTCTTGATGGCATCGTTGACGTTGACGGACATCGGGGTGATGAGGATGCCCTTCTGGCCCTGGGCGATCGCGTTCTCAATGAGATCGATCTGGCCCTGGTCGTCACCCTCCTGCTTGCCGGAGCCGACGGTGAGGTCGACACCTGCCTCAGCAGCGGCTGCCTTCGCGCCCTCTTGCATGGCGACGAAGAACGGGTTGGACGAGTCCTTGGTGATCAGCGAGACGGCAACAGCGCCGCCGGCCGGGGCCTCGGAAGCTGCGGGTGCCTCGGATGCTGCGGGGGCCTCGGAGGCCGGAGCAGCTGCAGAGGACTCGCTGGACGAGGAGCCGGAGCTACACGCCGCGAGGGTCACGGCAAGAACGCCGGTCACTGCAACAGCAGCGACGAGGCGGCCGCGGGACTTGCGGTTCGTCATGGTTTTCCCTTCGAAGGGTGGGTGGGTTTGACCCGAGGGTCGCCCGCCATGTCTATTCCCGAAGTCGGTACCCCGGCTAGCGGGGAGCCGACTTGATACCGAACCGTTACGGATTGTGTCCGTTTTGACCCAGTGGAACAGATATGCCGTGCGCACCTCGCCGCCGTCAGGGCAGCGGCCGAAACCGATCACCCTGACAACGTTGTCGCCTATTTCTAACCGCTCAGGGACTTACCGTCAAGAGCAAATACTGGAATACTCCCGCTTCGTAATGACAACGTTATCTAGCCCGATCGAGGGCGCCGGCGGGGCGCGATCGAGGGCCACCATGAAGGATGTGGCGGCCCTCGCTGGGGTGAGCCTCAAAACCGTCTCCCGGGTCGTGAACCGTGAGGCGGGGGTCAGGGAGGAGTTGGCCGCCCGGGTGACGCGCGCGGCCGAGCAGCTCGACTACCGGCCCAATCTCACGGCAAGCAACCTGAGGCGGGGTGACCAGCGGACGGGGACGATCGGCCTCCTCGTCGAGGACGTCGCCAATGAGTTCTTCTCGTCGATCCACCGTGGGGTGGAGGAGGTGGCTCGCCAGCGCGGCGTGGCCGTCATCGCAGCCAGCCTTGACCGAGATCCGGCCCTCGAGCGCGACCTGGTGGCGGCGTTCGCCTCCCGTCGGGTCGATGGCCTCATTCTCGCCCCGACGGCCAGCGAGCAGGGCTATCTCACCAACGAGCTCCGCAGTGGGTGGCCCATCGTGTGCATCGACCGTCAGACGACGGGGGTCGATACCGATTCCGTCGTGACGGACAACCGCGCCGCCTCCGCTGCTGGGGTTGCTCATCTCCTCGCGCACGGGCACCGCCGGATCGGCTTCATCGGGGGGCAGTCGAAGCTCGCAACCGAGCAGGATCGACATGCTGGCTACATCGACGCGATGGCCTCGGCGGCAGCGGTTGTCCGGCCTCATTGGGTTCATCACGGTGCGCAGGACAGCAACGAGGCCATGGTTGCCGCCCTGGCCATGCTCGCTTGGGCCGACCCGCCGACGGCGATCTTCAGTGGCCAGAACCTGATCACCATGGGCACTGTCAGGGCGCTTCGCGAGCTCGGCCTGGCCCACCGGGTCGCGCTCGTCGGGTTCGACGACTTCGCCCTCGCCGACCTGCTCGAACCGGCGATCACGGTCGTGGCACAGGACGCCCGTGCCATCGGTCACCTGGCTGCTGAACTCCTGTTCCGCCGGATGGCGGACCCCTCGCTGCCGACGGCGACCCACGTGGTGCCGTCGCGTCTCGTCACTCGCGGATCTGGGGAAATTCGCCCGGAGTGACCGCAACTCCCGAGGTGCGTGATGTCTCGGCGACGACGACTCCCGCGAGCACGAGCAGCCCGCCCACCGCCTGCACCCCGCTGAAGGTCTCGCCGAGCAGTGCCAAGCCGATGAGTGCGGCCCACAGCGGCTCCGTCGTGCCGACGATCCCCGCGCGCTGCGCGCCGACCCGGCGCAGTGAGCCAAGCACGAGGAGGAACGGCGCGATCGTGCCGAGCAGGACACCCCAGATCATCAGCGCCCACACCGGCAGACCCGGAGCAGAGGGCAGGAGTGGCTCGGTCGAGACGATCAGATCGGCCCAGGGGAAACTCCACCAGGGCGCGATGATCGCCCAGGTGATGGACGCGAAGATGAAGCCCCACATGGTGAGCGACACGGCGTCGCGATGCTGCTGCCCGGACTCGCCCAGCAGCCAGTAGACGGCCAGCGCCACGGCGCACAGGAGTCCGGCGGCAACCCCGAGTGGGTCGAGTGTGGCGCCCTTCCAGACCTGCGCGACCAGCGCCAGTCCGGCGAGGGTCAGGCCGATGGCCAGCCAGATGCGGTTGTTGACCTCGCGCTTCTTCGCGAAGCGCATCCACAGCGCGACGATGACGGGTGCGAGGAATGCCAGCAGGGTGCCGATGCCGACGTTGAGCCGCGAGATGGTGAGGAAGTACAGGTACTGAACGAGCGTGAACGCGATGACGCCGTAGGCGATGAGGAAGGGCAACTCGCTTCGCTTGATTC
Organism: uncultured bacterium; assembly: GCA_903908025.1. GTDB lineage: Bacteria > Actinomycetota > Actinomycetes > S36-B12 > S36-B12 > UBA10649. The sequence goes on along the minus strand of CAIVQM010000285.1, from coordinate 221 downwards.
GGAAGCGATCGGGATGCCGCAGAGCGATGTAGGCGATGAGCACGACCATTGCACCGGCATTGCGAAGCTGGGTCAGATGCACCGGATCGAAGCCGGTGTTCATCGCTGCCTTGGCGATGACACCGTTGAAGGCGAACAGGAAAGCGGCCAACAAGTACATGGCCACGCCGATCAGATTGGACCGGCGCTCGCGGGCCGTAGTCGTCACTGGGTCAGTCGAT
>CAIVQM010000284.1 GCA_903908025.1 uncultured bacterium | reverse complement strand
GCTGCTGACGCGAGGCCCGCTCCCCAGTAGATCTTCCTGAATGCTGTCCACTCATCAGCGTCCATCACGACGAGCCAGCCGCCGACCAGGCAGGCGATGGTCAGGAGGTACTGCGTGTGGCGAACCTCGATCCCCTTCCAGATCGAGAGGAGGCAAAGTCCCATCAGAGAGATGAGTAGCCCCAGGAGGACTGCTCCGCTCTTCCGCTGTGCCAGGACGACCGACGTCACGGCGCAGAGGTAGAGAACACTGAGGAAAAGGTTGAGCGAGAGACCAGCGACAACGACTACGTGATGGCCGAGTTCACCGATGACGAGCCAGACTGCGCCCATCGTCGCAACGGAGAGCGTCGCCGTTCTGCCCCTTAGGTGTTGGCCCACGGCCCTTGTACCCAACGGTTCCCCCTAGTCCAGCCGCACGTCTACCCGCGCTCTTGACCCTAGTCAGGCTAACCCCACTGTCGCGCGCCAAGGCGCATCGGGTTCAAGGCCCGCACGCACCAGGTTCTCAGCGACTGAGGCGGCGCCGGACTGATGCGCGGGCCTGGATGGCGATAGCCCGGGCCAGGGTGCCCGGGGGGACGTAGCGGGCGAGGGTGGCCTCGGCTGACTCTCCCGGATCGGAGTCGCCGTAGGCATTCGCGAAGTTGGAGTTGACTACGACCCCGACGAATCCACGTGCGATGTCCTCGGGCGTGACCCTCCGAAGCGCGTACTCAAGGTGCTGGCCTTCGTGGTGAAAGGTCGTCACCAGCGGCTCACGAATCTCGATGGGGATCACCTTGCACTTCTGTAGCCAGAAGTTGTACCAGGAGAACTCATAGGGAGCCTCGGCCAGCATGTCCTTGTAGTCCCAGCCGCGGGGTTCCATGAGGTCGTGCTTCAGGGATGCCAGCACGGTGGCCGAGAACACCTGGTGCCCATGACAGGTGAGCAGGCGCCGGTCGTCGAGACCCACCAACTCCTGGATTCGGCGGAGGTGGATCTCGCGCCCCTTCCAGTGCTCCTCGTAGTACCGGGGCTCGACCTTGAGCTCGTTGTCCTCAACGAGGACCGTGTAGGGCGTGGTGGCATCGAACATGAAGTCGTCGCGCCCGAAGTCGCGGACGAACACCGCGTCCTAGTCCACGCAGAAGTAGTTCGCGGTGAGGCCCAGCTCCCAGAAGGCGAGCTTGATGATCTCCTGGTTGATGTATCCGGCACGGATACCGGCCACCGGCTGGTCGACCAAGTACTGACCAAGCTCAGCCTCGCTGCGAACTTCGATGTCGGGGCCCGAGAGGGTGGCGAAGTTTGCAACGTCCGTTTCGGGGACGACGATGAAGAGCGGGATGCGCTCGATGTTGTGCTTGCTGAAACTCGCGACAAGGCGCTGGGCATGATCGAAGTCCAGTCCATGGGACTTCAGGAGCATGCCGAGGTTGTGCATGTCGCTCGCTCAGTCCTTCGTCGCTTCGATGACGCCGGCCGAGCACATGAACATGCCACGCCAGTCGTCCTTCGGCTCCATCGCCATGCCCGCCTCGCGGAAGGCACTTCCCAGCGCACCCGAGAGCATGGGGGGAGCGACGTGGTAGTTGTACCAGTGGTAGCGGATACCGCTGAACCCCTTGCTGCGCACCAAATCTGCGAGCTCGAAGGGGTTGTGGAACTTAGCGAGGATCTCGTCGTAGCCGGGAGCGTCCTTGGTGCCGGTCTTCTTCGGTGGCTTGTCCATCGCCAGACGGGGTTCGAGTTCGGCCCGGACTGCGTCCTTGATCTGGGCGGGCT
>CAIVQM010000283.1 GCA_903908025.1 uncultured bacterium | reverse complement strand
TGAACCCCGAAGTTCCGGCTGACAGCCCACAGGAGCCGGCTCGTGCGCTCATCGACGGGGGTGACGAGTTGGGTGAAGCGCAACCGGATCCACGTCCCATCGTCGAGCGTGACATCCCAGTAGTCCACCCATACCGCAGGGCTGAGCAGGTAGCCCTCCTGCACGGTGGCGAACTCCTCCTCGGGCTCGCAGCCGATGAGTGCGGCCTGCCATGCGGGCATGCGGGCCGGCGGGAACTCGCGGCGCAGCGACACCCGGGTCTCGCTGACCGTCACCTCAAGCGGCGGGGGAGCCGCGCCAAGGACGTCCGGGGAGATGTCGGGGGCAACGAACGGCACCTGCGTGACATCGGCGAAGTTCTCGTGCAGGAGCAGGAAGCTCGCGGCGACATCGCGCTCCCCGCTCACGGTCGCCCATCCCGCATCGGACAGCCAGGGCAGCTCGGGCAGACGGTGCAGTCGGGCACGGCGAGGCTCGCCGAACCACACCCAGACGAGGCCGTCGGACTCGCGCACCGGGTAGGCCTCGACATAGGCACCGAAGGGCACCCGCGCCTGAGTCGGCACGCTGACGCACTGGCCCTGGGTGTCGTAAGTGAATCCGCAGAGTCCGCAACGGACGACGTCACCGTCGAGCGATCCGGCGCTGAGCGGGTAGGCGCGATGGGCGCAGCGGTCCTCGAGTGCGACGGCGACGCCGTCGGTCGAGCGGAACAGCACGACAGGCCGGCCGACAGCGCGGATCGCGGTGAGTTCGCGGCCGATCGCCGCGGAGGTGGCCACCGCGTACCAGCAGTCGGTCGGCACGACGACAGGTGACGCGATGCGGCCGTGGAAGGCGTTGGTCATGGTCGCTCCCTAGAGGTCGATCACGAGTCGGTCGCCGTTGCATCGGGAGACGCAGACCATCATCGTCTCGTTCGATGCCTTCTCGGAGTCGTTCAGCACCACGTCGCGATGATCGACATCGCCCTCGAGCACGACCGTCTCGCAGGTGCCGCACACGCCCTCGTGGCAACTGCCGAGCACCGGAATGCCGACGCCCTCGACTGCTCGGAAGATCGACTCGTCGGCCGACACCTGGATGGTGAGGCCTGATCGGGCGAGGACCACTTCGAACGAGGTGTCGACCTGCCCCTCCTCGCTGGCCTTGGCATGGAAGCGCTCAAGGTGCAGCGTGCCGTCGGGCCAGCTCGTGCAGGCCTGCTCGACCGCGGACAGCAGAGGCTCCGGACCGCAGCAGTAGACCAGCGTTCCGCTCGTTGGGGTGCCGAGCAGGTCGTCGATCCGCTGGCTGAGACTGCGATCGACCTCATCACGCGGGAGCAGGGTGACGCGGTCGCCGTACTGCTCGAGGATGGGCAGGAATGCCATCGACGCGCGTGACCGGCCGCCGTACACCAGTTGCCAGTCGGCGCCGGTCGCGACGGCTTCCTCGATCATCGGCAGCATCGGCGTGACGCCGATGCCGCCCGCAATGAACAGGTATCGGGGCGACGCGACCAGCGGGAAGTGGTTGCGCGGACCGCGTGTCAGCACGGTGCTGCCGACCACGAGGTTGTCGTGGATGAAGGTTGATCCCCCACGGCTGTCCTCAGCGCGCAGGACGCCCACCTGCAGCCGGTGACTGTCGGTCGGCGAACTGCACAGTGAGTACTGCCGCACGAGATCGGGCGTCAGGACGAGATCGACGTGTGCACCCGGGGTCCACGGCGGCAGTGCATCGCCGGCGGGGTGCGACAAGGTGAGGACGACAACACCGTCTGCTGCCTGGTCGACAGACTCGACGACGAGATCGGCCTCGTACTCGCGAAGCCGGGTGGGAGTCTCCGTCATACCCGCCGCTACTTGGCCTTGACGCGAACGGGGAACCGCTTCACGCCATGCACGAAGTTGCTGCGGACGTAGTCGATCGGACCGGCCTGCTCGATCGACTCGAGGCGAGGGAGCAGGGTCTCGAACATGATCTTCATCTCGAGTCGGGCGAGGTTGGCTCCGAGGCAGGCGTGCGCGCCCTTGCCGAAGGTCATGTGGTCGTTCGGGAAGCGGGTGAGGTCCAGGCTGTACGGGTCGACGAACTTCTCCTCGTCGTGATTGCCGGATGCGAACCACATGACGACCTTGTCGCCGCTCTTGATCTGCTTGCCGTGCATCTCGACGTCCTTCGTCGCGGTGCGACGGAAGTGGTAGACCGGCGACGCGTAGCGGATCATCTCCTCGATCCCGATCTGCGCCTTCTCCGGATGGTCGAGGAAGTACTGCATCTGATCGGGGAAGTCCATCAGCGCCTTCATCGACAGCGTGATGGCCTGGCGCGTTGTCTCGTTGCCGGCGACGACCAGCAGGAGGAAGAAGTTGTCGTAGTCGCTCTGCGACAGCGGGATGCCGTCCTCGGGGATGCGATTGACCAGCTTGCTGACGAGGTCCTCGCCGTCACCACCCGTACGATCGGCGGCCAGCTGGCGCCCGTACTCGAAGATCTCCAGCGAGACGGGAGAACGGAAGGGCAGGTGCTTGTAGTTCTGCGCCTCGACGCTGTCGACCATGACGCGCGCGAGCTCGGGGTCGCTGAAGCCGACGATCTCGTTGCCCCATGAGATGAGCTGGGGGATCTTCTCGTCCGGCACGGCCAGGAGCCGGGCCAGTACCTGGATCGGGAAGTCGGCGGCGATGGCGTCGACGAAGTCGAACTCCTCGTTCTGCAGCGCGGTGTCGACCGTGATGCGCGCGAGATCGCGGAGGAACTCCTCGTAGCGACGCAGCTGGGCAACGCTGAAGTCGCGGGCGAGCAGCTTGCGCAGGGTCTGGTGCCGGGTGCCGTCGGACTCGAGGATCGAGCGGCGCAGGTCCTGGAACTCCGAAGGCGGCTCTTCGAGGTTCACGAACTTCGTCGACGTGAAGGTCTCAGCATCCTTGTTGACCATCTCGATGTCCTCGTACCGAGTGACCGACCAGAAGCCCGAGCCGTCGCCCTGCTCGTCGGACCAGTGCAGCGGGTCCTCGTGGCGGAGCGTGTCGAACATGC
>CAIVQM010000282.1 GCA_903908025.1 uncultured bacterium | reverse complement strand
TGTCGATCCCGGTGCAGCTCGGCTACCAGCCGCTGCTGCAGGCTGCGGTGGCGACGGTGCCCGAACGCATCCGCGAGATCATCGGCATGAAGCCCTCACCCGGCAGCGCCTGCCTCGGCGGCTCCGCCGTCACGGCGTTGCGCTGGGCCCTCGGCTACTCACCCGCATGGCACGTGGCCCTCGTCCGCTCGGGCGCACCCATCCCGCCCGGGCTGTTCCGCCAACCCCTGCGCGCATCCACCGTCACCGTTCCCTGACCGGCCGGGTCCCGTGTGGGCGCGGTTCGTGCCGCTGCTGCGCACACATCGCACCCGTGGGAGCTGAGGCGGACACCGCCGACACGAAGCGCGCCCAACTGCGCGCACCGCCACCACTGGCCGCCGCCGAGCCTGCGTGGGGGCGGGCAGACAACCATTCGTAGCGCTTCACCTGAGCAACGGTTAGAATATAAGCGTTGCTTAGAGAGTTCGGAGGGAACGGTTGTGGCACAACTGAGCAGACGCCGCTGGACCTCCACATTCGAGGGAATGAGCCGCCGCGACCGACAGGGTTGCGACTACGACGCCTATCTTCCCGACACGCTCGCCGGCTGGAATCTTGCCCTTCCGGCCGATCTCGTCGCCGATCTCAGCGACGCAGAGGCAGCGATCCGCCGGTTGAACGCCTCTGGCACCTCGCATGTCAGCCTCGAAGGGCTAGCTCGTTTCCTGCTCCGCGCGGAGTCGGTCGCTTCGTCGAAGATCGAGGGCCTCGATGCGGGACCTCGACGACTGCTCGATGCCGAGGTGATGCTTGCCCATGGCGGCGATGCGGCCGATCGGATCGCGGTCGAGGTGCTCGCCAACGTCGCCGCGATGGAGGCCGCCGTCGACCTGGGCTCGTCGGCCGACACGATCACCCTCGATGACCTGCTCGGCATTCACAGGATCCTGATGGAGCGGTCAACGACGCCAGGGATCGCCGGCGCAGTCCGCACGGTGCAGAACTGGATCGGCGGCAGCAACTACAACCCCTGCTCGGCCGCATTCGTCCCGCCCCCACCGGAGACGATCGACGGCCTCCTCGACGACCTCCTTGCCTACGTCAACGGCGACGACCACCCTGCCCTCGTGCAAGCGGCGATCGCTCACGCCCAGTTCGAGACAATCCACCCGTTCGCCGACGGCAACGGCCGCACCGGACGCGCGCTCATCCATGTCGTGCTGCGCCGTCGTGGCCTCGCGCCGCGCTTCGTCCCACCGATCAGCCTTGTGCTCGCCACCTGGGCCGGCGACTACATCGGCGGCCTGAATGCCTACCGGCACATCGGCCCACCTGACACGCCAGAGCGCTCTTCGGGTGCAAGTACGTGGCTGCGCACGTTCGCCAGCGCCGCACACCGATCATGCAACGACGCTGAGGCCTACGCGACCCGCATCGAAGCGCTCGATGCCCGCTGGCGAGAACAGCTGGGCCGCATTCGCGCCAACTCGGCAACCGAGTTGCTCCTCGATCTGCTGCCCGGCATTCCGGTCATCACTGTCGAGAGTGCCGCACGGCTGATCGGACGATCCGAGATGCGCACGGGCGAAGCCGTGAACCGACTCGAAGCCGCCGGCGTACTGCACCAGCGCAACATCGGACGCCAGCGCTATCGCATCTTCGAAGCGACCGGTGTGGTCGAACTTTTCACCGGCCTCGAACGAACCCTCGCGAGCCAGACCGGCGACACGGCAACAGCCCGTCCAACACGGCGAGTTCCCCGCCGCGGTAGCCCTGCGAGACCAGCGGCCGCGGACAACCCCTGAGCGCGACACGCCCTCCCCCAAGCGGTTGGCCTGGGCCGCGGTCGGTTCAACCAGTTCGAACAACGGATCACGCATCGTCGGGCCATGAGGAGGCGCAGAACGGGTTCACTGCGGGAGTGGTGCGCTCCTGAATCGGAGCCGCCCGTCGAAGCCGGCCTGCACCAGCCGCCCGCTCAATGCTGCGGCCGCCTAGCCGCGGGTTCGAGATGCCAGCCGACCCGATCTGAGGCTGCGGCTGCTTCGACCTCGCCATGGCAAATCCTTACGCTCGGATTGACCGTCCATCGCATTCACAATCTTTGATACGTTGAGTCCAAAACGGGATGAAGGCGACCGAGTTCCGCTCACAGCAAGGAAGGCAGCGATGACTTCACCACAATGGGCAAAGGATCCGCACAGTCGGGCGGAGCTCCGCTACTGGGATGGGGCTAATTGGACCAGCCACGTCTCGAGTGGTGGACGACAATGGGACGAACTCGCCATCGCTGCACAGTTCGGGGCACCCATTATGGTCCCGGTGAACTCAGCCGATTCAGTCAATGGGAAGCTACGCGCCGCTGGAATCATGGCCATCGTCCAGAGCAGCTTCATCCTCTTGATCGGTCTTTGGATCGTGAGTGTGGCTCAGAGTGACATCGGACAGGTCGTCGATTCGTTCTCCGGTGGCTCCCTCACTTTCATCGGCATCCTGTTCCTCGCCGTCGGCGGCGGAGTATTAGCAGCAGCGATCGGTTCGGTACGCAGTCGACCGTGGGGTCGCATCACGTTGATCGTGTTCGAGTCGATCTTCACACTGATCATG
>CAIVQM010000281.1 GCA_903908025.1 uncultured bacterium | reverse complement strand
GGCGGTCCCGCCCATATGCAGGTAGTCGGCCGAGCCGATGACCTCGAGATCGATGTCGTCCCAGCAGAGCTGTCCGTTGGCACCGACCACATGCAGAGCGGGGCGTTCGCCATTCGGTCGGATCAGGAGCATCGAGGAGGATGTCTGGACCCCGTCCTTGCGCACCAGATGCTTGGTCTCGACGCCGTACTTCGCGTAGGTCGCCACCAAGAAGTCGCCCGGCTCGTCACGGCCGATCGCGCCCATGGCGATCACGTTGGCGCCGAGCTTGGCCAAGTCAATCGCGGTGCCAGCCGCCGTGCCGGCGACAGTGATGCGGATCTCGTCGAGGAGCGCGAGTTGCTGCCCGGGCGGAACATGCGAGACCGGACGCCCGAGGATGTCCACGATCTGCAGTCCCAGCGTCACGACCGTCTTCATGTCCGGTAAACCTCCTGCCGGTACCTGCGGCACGCGAGCGAGGGGCTGCCTCGCGGCTGTCACCGGTCGCGACCCACCTGGTGCACCTGCGCATGTATGCATGCAGGCCCGACCGTCAGGAACGTATCATAGGCGCCAGATCCCGTTCGCAGGGGCGCCTGCTGCACCAGCCTGACCCGCGATACCGGCACCGGGTGCTGACCAGCGGGCGTGACTGACCGGTAGACGTGGCCGGCAAGCGGCGAGACGATGTGCCGGGAGTCTGCCGAACGACGGCGGCCCCCGTCGCCGGAGTTTGCCAAGTGTCCGGCAATTCTTACCAGGCAGGCGGGCCGGGCCGGGTGGCGCGATCCCAAATCTGCTCCGTTCGACTAGTGGAGGTCGCTCTGTGAACCAGTTGGAGCTCGCCGTCGTTTCTGGCGCTGCAAAGGGCATCGGGGCAGCCAGCGCCGAGCGGTTCCGGAGAGAAGGCGTCCAGGTGATTGGGATTGCGACGTCACCGCCCGACGCACCCCTCGCCGGCGACCCGGGGGTCCACTGGGTCCTTGGCGATGTCGCCGAGCCCGAGACTTGGGCCCGTGTCGCAGAACTCATCGGGACGTTGGGCATCGCCCCATCCGTGCTCGTGCTCAACGCGGCGCGCGCCCAGACCGGCACAATCCTCACGGTCACCCTCGACGAGTGGAAGCGCCAGTTCGATATCAACGTGTTCGGTGCCGTCCTGGGTGCCCAGACCTGCCTGCCCCCCATGATCGAGAACGGCGGCGGCAACGTCGTGGTGGTCTCATCGGTCAACGGCTGGATGGCGGAGCAGGGCCTGATTGCCTACTCGTCCACCAAGGCAACGCTCATCGAGTTCGCCAAGTGCCTCGCCGTCGACCACGCGCGCCAGGGCATCCGCGTGAACGTCGTCGCCCCCGGCACAACCGACACACCCGCGTTTCGACGCGCCATGGGCACCTCCGAGGGCGCCGAGGCGTTCATCGAGGCGCGGCGGCAGCGCAATCCTATCCCGTGCATCCTCACCGCCGACCAGATCGCCGACGCCGTGTGGTTCCTGTCAGGCGACCAGTCCTCCGGCATGACCGGCTCGGTGGTGACCGTTGACGCGGGACTGACCGCGTCCTACGACTTCCGGGACGCCTCCGTCCAGGGGTACAGGTGAGCTGACTCGCCAGAGCGTCCCGGCACCGACCCGCGCCGCCCGGCGCGGGTCGCGCGGGTCGCTCGGTTCCCGGCGAGGCGGCCGGGCAGGGCCGCTATCTCACAGGCCCTGGTTGTAGTCCGAGATGGCGGCGTAGATCGCCTCGATCGTCTCGGTCGGGGTCCCCGTCTCGCCCGGCCAAATGATGGTCAGGGGTCCCTCGGCGTTGTCGCGGATCACGCCACGGATCTCCTCATCCACCTGTGCGGCGCTGTGGTTGCGGAACTTCGGCGTGTCCACAACGTAGTTGATCGTGGCCTCGGGAAAGAGTTCACGCGTGCGGGCAATGTCGGTGCCGGCACCAACCTCCATGAAGGCAATCCCGGGCAACTCGGCCAGCAGGTCCAGGACATGGCTGGACGGGCCGCAGGAGTGGATGAGGGCCTGCGGGTGCCGCTCGATCTGGCGTCGAAGCCACGGGATTTCCCACTTGGCGTAGACCGCCGGCGAGATGAGCGACGCGATGCAGGTGGCAATCGGCAGCACGCGCTCTGGGCGACCGGCGATCCGCTCGTACATCTCATAGACGTCGAGCGAGGTTGTGTGCGCAGCCTCGAGGATGCCCGTCGCCAGCTCTGGGTCATCGACCATGTCGAGGAAGAGTTGCTCGCCGCGGAGGCGGTACGCAATGGTCAGCGGCGAGTGGAGGTAGAGGAAGAGGAGTTCGACCTTCTCCTTCCCATGCTTGGCCACCAGCTCCTCGTACTGCTCGAGGTAGGCGCCAACCGGGAAGGTCGTCGCCGGGTCTGGCATATGGATCTCGGCGGCTGAGGTGATGTCGCCAAGCGGCTCGCCTGTCGAATCCGGGTTGTCGTTGTCGAAGTAGACGATCCGTCCGCCATACATGGCTGTCACAACAGGAAACGGCTGGGGCAGCCCGACGGTGATCTTGTCGAGGCTGTCAGGGTCGTACATGCCGGCGATCCCGCTAATCCCAACGGGCTCCCAGTCCACGTCATAGCGGGCGAACCGGTCCTTCAGCGTCGCGTTG
>CAIVQM010000280.1 GCA_903908025.1 uncultured bacterium | reverse complement strand
GCAGCGGTACTCATCCTCGTCGCGGTGGTCGCGATCCAGTCGGCGCTGCGGTGGCTCATCGGCTCGTACGACACCGTCAACGCAGATACTTCGGGCCAGACCGCGACTGATCTGGGCGTGAACAGTGGCAGCGAGCAGAGCCTCACTTCATGGGACACCCTCGGACGTGAGGGCCGCTTCTACGTCAGCCACACCATGACGCCGTCCGCCATCGAGCAGATCACCAGTCGCCCGGCGCAGTTGCCGGTCCGTGTCTACGTGGGCATGCAGCAGGGCGACACTCCCGAAGCGCGCACCGAGCTTGCCGTGCAGGAACTCGACCGGGTCGATGCCTGGAGCCGCAAGTACCTCGCCATCTTCGGGGTCACGGGCACTGGCTGGGTCGACCCCAACGCGATCAACTCCCTCGAGGCCGTGACCGACGGCGATGTCACGACCGTCGCGGTGCAGTACTCCGCGGTGCCGAGCTGGATCGGCTTCGTCGTCGATCCGCAGACGACCATCACGCAGAACCGCGACATGATCGACGGAGTTCTCGCTGCCTGGCGTGCCAAGCCTGCCGACCAACGGCCCGAGCTGATCCTCTTCGGCCAGTCGCTCGGCTCACTCGGAACCCAGGGTGCCTGGACTGCCGACGCGACGCCGGAGGACGTCACCGCCGAGATCCCGCACGTGGCATGGATCGGCCCGCCGGCCGAGTCGGTGCTGTGGAAGCAGTGGCAGGCGACGCGAACCGGCGGACCTGCCTGGGAGCCGATCGTCGGCGACGGCACGATCACGCGTGTGCTCGTCAGCGCCAACGATCCCGACGGCAACGAGAAGAAGACACCGCCGACCATCGTGTTCGCCGCGCATGCCAACGACCCGGTCGTCTACTGGAGCCCCGACCTGCTGCTGAACAAGCCGGACTGGCTCGACGCGCCGCTCGGGCCGGGTGTCGACACGCATATGCGCTGGATCCCGATCATCACGTTCCTGCAGGTCGGCATGGACCTGATCAGTGGTGGCGAGCCGCCGGAGGTCGGGCACAACTACAGCGCCAACATGGCCGTCGCGGTCGCGCTCGCCGTCAGCCCCGAGGGCTGGACGACGCAGCAGACGGCTGCGCTGCAGGCGGCCCTGCCCAGCCTGCGCTACGCGACCGGCTGACGCGGGCAAGGGCTAGAGCTGCTCGATGACCTCGATCGTCTGCAGCGTCGGGTCGCTGCTGTACGCCACGCGGCCAACCTTGCCCGCCGCGATGATCGCGTCGACGCTCTCCTGCGTTACACGCTCGCCGGGGGCGAGCAGCGGGACACCGGGCGGGTAGGGGCAGAACTGCTCCGCGCTGACCTCGCCCACCGCATCGGCAAGGCGCACACGCCGGCGGTCGGAGAAGAAGGCCTGTCGCGGCGTGACGACAACCTCTGGCTCGACCCGCCACACCGCCAGCGGCGAGGCCGGTCGCGCGTCGCCACGGTGCGACTCGATCAGGGCCGCCAGCAGCTCCCCGAACTCCACGATCCACTCCGGCTCGTCCGCAACGGTCGCCGTGAAGACGAGCGTGTCGCGATCGGCCGACTCGGGACCATGGCCCAGATCGAACAGGGCCGCCCCGAGGGTGACCCCGTCGGCGCCGGTGCCCGGCAGCAGCAGCGTCAGCTTGAGCGGATCGACGCGGCAGCCGGCGTTGACCTCGTCGAGCACGACTAGCCCCGGTACGCGGGCCAGTCGACGGCGTGCGTCGGTCACCGACTCTGCGATGAGTTCGAGGCGAGCCTGGCCATCGCGTTCCATCGCCGCGCGCGTGCCGTCGATCGTCGCGAACAGCGTGCCCGATGGCGACGTCGTCGTCGTGAGGTCGACCCAGCGATCGAGGGTCGTGCGCACGATGAGTCCGTCGCGCATGCTCACGACCGCTGTTGACGAGTATCCGAGGAGTGCCTTGTGCACGCTGGTGACGCTGATGTCGGCACCGAGCGCCATCGCACCCATGCCCGGGAGGAAGTCCAGATGAGCACCCCATGCCTGGTCGATGATGAGCGGCTGCTTGCGCGCACGTGCGGCAGTGACCAGGCTCGCCACGTCGGAGATGGTGCCGATGTATGACGGCGACGTCGCGAAGAAGCCGTTCACATCCTCCGTCACATCGTTGATACTCGACGCCTCCATCCCGATGGGCAGGTGGAAGTCCGGATGCAGGCGCGGGTAGATCCACACCGGGCGAGCGCCGCTGATGACCAGTGCGGCCTGGGTGCTGCGATGCGATGTGCGGTCGATCGCGATCGGGACGTCGATGTCCGCGACCGTGCCCAAGGCCGCGATGTTGCCCTGCGACGAACCACCGAGCAGGAAGCGACTGTGATCGGCACCGACAGCCTCGGCCCACAGCGTCTCCGCCTGTTCCAGGTACTTGTTGGTGAAGGCGTTGTCGTCGACCCCGCCTTGGAGCGGAACATCGCTGCCCACCGTGTCGCCGACGAGGTCGGCTGCCCAGCCGGGGGCATCCTCGGCGTAGCGCATCTTGTGCCCGGGAACCTGCATCGGGCGGCGCTTGGTCGCGAGAGCCCGACGCCATGCATCGACGAGCGGAGTGCGGGACACGTGGTCCTCCAAGTGGTTGGGTGGGGCAGGAGCCGCCCTCGCCCATCCTGTCGCACCGCAGGATCGGCCGCGTGCCAGACGGGAAGGTGGGGTGACGGACCTGCGCCGCATCGTCCTCGCCCCCAATGCCTTCAAGGGCACGCTCTCGGCCGAGGGAGCTGCGGCCGCGATGGCGGCTGGTGTCCGCGATGCCCTGCCAGCTGCCGACGTACTCCTGCGGCCGCTTGCCGATGGCGGCGACGGCTCCCTCGATGCCCTCGTGTCGGCCGGCTTCACCAGGCATCCCGTTACGACGCGGGGCCCGACGGGCGCACCCGTCGAGTCCTCGTTCGTCATCCGCGACCGTGTCGCCGTTGTCGAACTCGCCGACTCCTGCGGTCTGGCGCGGCTACCCGCGGGTCGGCCCGAGCCGATGACGAGCAACACGGCGGGTCTGGGCGATGCCATCAGCGCCGCCCTCGACTCCGGAGCCGACGAGCTGGTGATCTGCGTCGGTGGTAGCGCATCCACCGACGGCGGTGCCGGACTGCTGACGTCCCTCGGTGCCGTCCTGCGCGATGCTCGCGGCGAGGCGGTCCGCCCCGGCGGCGGATCGCTCGGGTCCATCGTCGACATCGACCTGTCCGGCCTCGACCCGCGGCTCGCAGGGGTACGCATCACCGTTGCGACAGATGTCACGAGCCCCCTTCTCGGACCGGCCGGCGCGGCGGCCGTCTTCGCACCACAGAAGGGTGCCGATGCGGCTCAGGTCGAGCAGTTGGAGGCGGGCCTGACCTCGTGGTCGCAGAAACTGGCACGCGTCACCGGTGTTGACGCGCGGATGGTGCCGGGGTCCGGTGCAGCCGGTGGCACGGCCTTCGCCGCGATCACCACCCTCGATGCCCCCGTGGTCAGCGGCGCGCAGTTCATCGCGTCTGCCATTGGCCTCGCTGACGCGATGACGGATGCGGATCTGGTCATCACGGGCGAAGGCGCGCTCGATCTGCAGAGCGCGCTGGGCAAGGGCACCGGATTCGTGGCACACCTGGCCGGCGAGCTGGGCGTGCCGTGCATCGCGGTCTGCGGGCGCGTCGACCTCGACGAAGTCGACCTCACTCGGATGGGCATCGCCTTCGCCACCAGCCTCAACGAGGCGAATGCGCACGACCCGGCCTCGTCCCTGCGATCAGCCACCGCGAACGCGCTGCGCGCACGGACGATGCCGAGCGAGTCCTAGCCGCGCTTCACTCGCAGTGCCTGCGCACGCATGTCGAGTTCGCGGAGCATCGGCCGTGCGATCGCATCCGGGAGCCCCTCCTCGTCGCGCAGCCGGATCAG
>CAIVQM010000279.1 GCA_903908025.1 uncultured bacterium | reverse complement strand
CTGTCCGACATGCTCAAGGGCAAGCAGGGTCGCTTCCGCCAGAACCTGCTCGGCAAGCGCGTCGACTACTCCGGCCGTTCGGTCATCGTCGTCGGCCCGCAGCTCAAGCTGCACCAGTGCGGTCTGCCCAAGCAGATGGCCCTCGAGCTGTTCAAGCCGTTCGTCATGAAGCGGCTGGTCGATCTCAACCACGCGCAGAACATCAAGAGCGCCAAGCGCATGGTCGAGCGTTCACGCCCCGTGGTGTGGGACGTTCTCGAAGAGGTCATCGCCGAGCACCCGGTGCTGCTCAACCGTGCACCCACTCTGCACCGCCTCGGCATCCAGGCCTTCGAGCCACAGCTGATCGAGGGCAAGGCCATCCAGATCCACCCGCTCGTCTGCACGGCGTTCAACGCCGACTTCGACGGCGACCAGATGGCCGTCCACCTGCCGCTGTCGGCTGAGGCGCAGGCCGAGGCCCGCATCCTCATGCTGTCGAGCAACAACATCCTGTCCCCGGCGAATGGTCGTCCGATCACGACGCCGACTCAGGACATGGTGCTGGGCATCTACTTCATGACGTCGGATCGCGCCGACACCATCGGTGACGGCCGCGCGTTCACGTCGGTGGCCGAGGCCCTGATGGCATTCGACGCGGGCAGCCTGTCCATTCAGGCGCCCGTGGCGATCCGCCTCGAGACCGGCCTGCCGCCCGAGGGCTACGAGGCGCCGGAGGGCTGGGAGCCGGGGCAGCCGTTCCTGCTCAACACCACCCTCGGCCGCGCTCTGTTCAACGAGGCCCTGCCGGACGACTACCCCTTCGTCAACGTGCAGGTCGACAAGAAGGTGCTCGGCCTGACCGTCAACCGGCTTGCCGAGGTGTACCCGAAGGTCAAGGTCGCCAACACCCTTGATCAGCTCAAGGCGCTCGGCTTCTACTGGGCGACCCGTTCGGGCGTCACCATCTCCATCTCCGACGTCATCGCGCCGCCGGCCAAGGCAGGCCTGCTGGCCAACGCCGAGGAGAAGGCGGAGAAGGTCGAGAAGCAGTACGCACGCGGCCTGATCACCGACTCAGAGCGTCGTCAGGAGCTCATCGAGATCTGGACCCGGGCGACCGACGAGGTTGCGCGAGCCATGCAGGACAACTTCCCGCCCACGAACCCCGTCCACATGATGGTCGACTCGGGTGCGCGAGGTAACTTCATGCAGGTTCGTCAGATCGCGGGTATGCGCGGCCTGGTGGCCAACCCGAAGGGCGAGATCATCCCCCGCCCGATCAAGTCGAACTTCCGCGAGGGCCTGTCGGTCCTGGAGTACTTCATCTCCACGCACGGTGCTCGCAAGGGCCTCGCCGATACGGCACTGCGCACCGCGGACTCCGGCTACCTGACCCGTCGTCTCGTCGACGTGTCGCAGGACGTCATCATCCGTGAGGTCGACTGTGGCACCGAGCGTGGCGCGGTCGTGCAGATCGGCGAGAAGGTCGACGGCGTGCTTCGTCCGGTCGAGAACCTCGATACGGCAGTCGCATCTCGCACGCTGGCACGCGAGGTCGAGGCCAATGGCGTCGTCGTCGCACCGGCGGGGGAGGAGCTCACCACGCCGCGTCTGGAGGAACTTGTCGCCCAGGGCGTCGAGGAGATCCGGGTTCGCTCGGTCCTCACCTGCGAGAGCGGTGTCGGCACGTGTGCGATGTGCTACGGCCGCTCGATGGCGACCGGCAAGCTCGTCGACGTGGGCGAGGCGATCGGCATCGTTGCGGCACAGTCCATCGGCGAGCCCGGCACGCAGCTGACCATGCGCACGTTCCACACCGGCGGCGTCGCCGGCGAGGACATCACGCACGGTCTGCCCCGCGTCGTCGAGCTCTTCGAGGCCCGTACGCCCAAGGGTGTCGCGCCGATCAGCGAGGTCAGCGGTCGGGTTCGTATCGACGACACCGACAAGACCCGCAAGATCGCCGTGGTGCCGGACGACGGCTCTGAGGAACTCGCTCAGCCGGTGTCCAAGCGGGCGAAGCTGCTCGTCGAGGACGGCCAGCACGTGGGGGTCGGCCAGCAGCTGATCGCCGGTGCCGTCGATCCCAAGCAGGTTCTGCGCATTCTGGGCCAGCGTCAGGTGCAGCTGCACCTCGTCGACCAGGTCCAGGAGGTCTACCGCTCGCAGGGCGTGTCGATCCACGACAAGCACATCGAGGTCATCGTTCGCCAGATGCTCAAGCGCATCATCATCGTCGAGTCCGGTGACTCGGAGTTCCTCGCTGGTGAGCTCATCGAGCGGAGCATCTTCGAGGCGGAGAACCGTCGCGTCGTGGCCGAGGGCGGCCAGCCCGCCTCCGGCCGTCCCGAGCTCATGGGCATCACGAAGGCATCGCTCGCAACCGAGTCGTGGCTGTCGGCGGCCTCCTTCCAGGAGACCACTCGTGTTCTCACCGATGCGGCGATCCACGCGAAGAGCGATCCGCTGCTCGGCCTGAAGGAGAACGTCATCCTCGGCAAGCTCATCCCGGCCGGCACCGGCATGCCGGTCTACCGGAACGTGCGCGTCGATCCGACGGAGGAGGCCAAGGCCGCCATGTACGCGAGCTTCGGTGGCTACGACGACCTCGACTACAGCGCCTTCGGCGCGACGTCGGGTGCGGCCGTTCCGCTGGAGGAGTTCGACTACCGCGGCTACAACGCCTAGTCACGTACAAAGGGAAGGGGCCGGGCGCATAGCGCTCGGCCCCTTCCCTTTGCCCTTGCTCAGGGCGTCTCGTCAGTCGGTGGTTCCTCGCGCCGGTTCCAGCGCAGTTCCTCCGCGCGTTCCTTGATCCGCTGGAAGTAGTCGCTCTCGGCGATGTCGTTGACGGCCTCCTCGACCTTGGTCCGATCAATCTGCACGGAGAGTTTCGCCACCTGCTCGCGCAGCCGACGTTCGCGCGCGACGATCTCTGCGCCCATCCGCTGGAAGGTGCGCGCGAGTTCGCCGACTTCGTCGGTCCGCTGTGCGGCGGCATCGAGCGATGACGGATCAAAGCGATCCTCGGACAGGTCGCGTGCGGCACGGGTCACGGCCTCAACGGGACGAATGATGCGTCGGCTCAGCAGCAGGCCGCTCACCAGGCCGATGAGCAGCACGATGAGGCTGAGCGCGGCCTGCTGCAGGGCGAGGGTGCGCCCGGGTGCTTCGAGGACTGCCTCCGGTACGGCCGATACGAGGATCCAGCCCAGTGGCGTGAAGGTGGAGATCGTGGTGGACCAGACTTCGGACTGGTCGCCCTCGAGCGCCACGTCGGCGTCGAGGGTCGTGGTCGGACCATCCGTTGCCGGGGCAGCGGCAATGATGTTCTGCACGTACTGCTGCCCGCTCGGGGTGGCGGACAGCCGGGACAGATCGTGACCCTGCGGTGCGACGACGACCGTGCCGCTCTGGTCGAGGATGAAGAAGAAGCCGTCCTCGCTGAACTGCACATCGTCGAATGTGGTGGTGAGCTGGGCCTGCTCGGCGGCCAACCGCTGCTGCGCCTCGGCCTCGATGTCGTCGACGTACACGCCGGTGCCGATGATCCAGTCCCACGGCTCGTAGTGGAAGACGTAGCCGATCTTCGGACTGGGCTTGTCCTCGTTGAGCCGCACCCATCGGTACTCGACGAAGCCGCTGCCCTGGTTGAGTGCGACATCGCGGATCTCGCGAAGGACGTACTTGCCGTCAGCGTCCTGCAGATCGATCAGGTTGCGGCCCTGGAACTTCGCGTCCGGGTGGGCGATGGCCGTCATGCTGCGGTCGTAGGTGAAGAAGTAGTCCTTGTTGCCGTAGCGGATCGTCTTGAGCATCTCGAGTGCAGTCGCCTTGGCTTCCGCCTCGGTGGTCTGCCCCGTGGCCGCCTCCGAGCGCAGGGCGTCGAGTGCGGTGGAGATGGGGGCGGCAACCGATTCAAGTTCCTTCCTGCGGCGCTCGAGTGACGCCTCGCGGAAGGCCGTGACACTCTCATACTCAACGGAGATGATCTCGCCGACCGCGGTGTGGATGTTGTCGACGGACTCTCTCGTCTGCGCATACATGGCGGACTGCACTGCCCGAACGGAAAACAGGGTGGTGACGATCGCTGATGCCGCGAGAAGGACGGCGATGAGGATGGCGATCCGGTAGCCAAGTCCGGATCTGGCCCGGCCAGGTGCTGCGGTCGTGGACGCGGTGGTGGGATCGGCAGCCATGGTGAACATTGTGTCCGAATGCGAACGCCGCAGGGGTTCATGCACGTGGGAACCCGTATAGTCCGCTCCGTCACTCTTCGCGTCCCTTGAAAGGCCCCCCATGACCACTGTCATCTCCGTCCACTCCTTCCGTGGTGGTACCGGCAAGAGCAACACCACCTCGAACCTGGCGGCCCAGTTGGCAGCGGCCGGTAACCGCGTGGGCGTGATTGACACGGATATCCAGAGCCCGGGCATCCACGTGCTCTTCGGCTTCTCGGATGACCTCGACAACACGCTGAATGACTACCTTTGGGGCAAAATGCCCATTAAGGACACCGCGCACGACGTGACGTCGGTGATCGCGGCGGACATCGACGTGGCCGATGGTGGCGCGCTGTTCCTGGTGCCGTCGAGCATGAAGGCGGGCGACATCGCGCGAGTGCTTCGCGAGGGCTACGACGTCGGGACGCTCAACGACGGCTTCCGCGATCTGGCCAAGGACCTGCAGCTTGACTACCTGCTCATCGACACCCACCCGGGACTCAACGAGGAGACCCTGCTGTCCATCACGATCAGCGACATCCTGCTGCTGATCCTGCGGCCTGACCGCCAGGACTTCCAGGGCACCGCGGTGACCGTCGATGTCGCTCGGCGCCTTGATGTCCCAGCGCTCTACCTCGTCGTGAACAAGGTTCCGAACGGTGTGGATCTGGACGACCTTCGGGAGCAGATGAACGCCGCATACGCAGCCGAGGTAGCCGCCATCCTGCCGCTGTCCGAGGAGGTTGTGCAGAACGCCTCAGGTGGCCTGTTCTCGCTGACCTCCCCTGACTCAGCGTGGTCGGCAGGCATCCGAGCAGTGGCCCAGCGGGTCAGCCAGTAACCATGGTGAGCGACGGGGATGTTGATCCCTGGGACTTCCTGGCAGCTCGTAAGAGCGAGGTAGCTGCCAGGGAGCCGGCGACTCCGAAGCCTGAGTCGCCGGCTCCCGTTCAGCGCGAGCGCGGGGAGCTCCGCGCTGAAATGGGCGGACCCACCCTGAGGCGCCGCGCCTGGCCGCTGGCCGTGGCCCTGATCGCCGTCTCCTTCGCGGGCTTCCTCACCGAGGTTGTGGGCGCGAGCCAGATGATCGCCCTGGCCGGCCCGAGTTCGCTCATCTACATGTACCCGCTCGGCGGGCTTGGCCTCATCGCCGTTGCCCTGATCCAGTTCAAGTACGTCGACCATCGGGCGCGCCTGCCCATGCTGCGGGCCGTTGGCTTCGGGTATGCCGCCGTGTTCACGGTCGCGATCGTGTTCATCTCCCTGTCCGTATGGCAGGTGGCGGCCACGGGCGCGGTCTGGCTGCTGGCCGACCAGCTCAACTTCCTGGTGCCCCTGCTCGTGTGGAGCCTCGCCGGCGATGAGTTCAACGTCGCCGAGGGTCGCAAGATCTTCGGCTGGATCGTCGCCTGGACCTACCTCGGCCAGTTGGCGGGCCTTGCCGTGTCCGCCTTCGCGCCGCTCGCCATGAACCCGCTCGGTATCCCGCTGTGGGCCCTGCTGATCCTCGATCCGATTGTCTGCATCTTCATCGCCGTCTGGCTGCCCCGCCGCCTGCGCCACACCGCTGCAGCGAAGGGCACGTCGAAGGACGAGAACCTGCGCGAGTCGCTGGCCGGTGCGTGGGAGTTCATCAACGGGGTCAAGGTATGGCGGACCCTGCTCATTGCCTCGCTGATCACGTTCACGGCGACGATGACGGCCCATCTGGCGTTCCTGTCCGGGGTCGGGACGATCCTGGGCTCCGATGCATCGTCACTGCAGATCCTGATCGGATCGGTCACCTTCGGTGTCTTCGTCCTGTGCTGGCTGATCCAGAAACTGGCAGCGCGACGTGTGCAGGATCGGCTCGGGATCCCGGGCACCCTGATGATCCTGCCGATCGCTGCGATCCTTGCCGGCCTTGTGCTGGCCCTTGGCTCTGCGATGGGATCAATCGCCGTGCTCGTCATCGGCATCGCGCTCGTTCGCATCCCGCGCTGGACGGTCGACGAGAACACCCGTCGTGCTGCCCTGGCCCTAGTACCCGACGAGCGGCGCGCGCGCGTGTCGTTCTTCGTTGATCTAGGGCCGATTGCCCTGGGCCTGATCATCGCCGGTCCCATCGGCCTGATCGGCCTGGCGGTCGGCGTCTCGTGGGTGGTCCCGCTCATCGCCGCAGTCATCGCAGCATTCGCGATCCGGCCGTCCATCTCGGTTGTCCGAGGCTGGGACGACAGCCTGATGAACTGGCGGTTGCGGCGGCGCAAGCAGAACCGCACCCTCGACTTCGACTAGGGGGACTCGGTCAGGACTCGAGTGCGCGTGCACGATCGAGCATGGCCAGCACCGTCGCGTTGTCCTCCGGCAGCCGGTAGTGGTCTATCGAGAAGGCGCAGACCGCGGCCTGCGCGACCTCGCTGATGGGTCGGCGGGCACCCTCGTCCGTCAGTTTCACGCATGGCGTCATCTCGAAGAACTCGGGCGGGCCGAAGTCGGGCCAGTGCTTGCCGTGGAAGGGCTCGAGGTAGCCGATCTCGAGGGTCCGGTAGCCGAGCCGACGCCAGCCTTCGAGGTGGCTCGGCTTGACCTCGCTCATCATCAACAGCAGGGGGCTTCGCGCGCCGACGGAGTCGGCCTCACCCTGTGCCTGGACCTGCGCGGTGATATTTCCCAGCCAGCGCAGGGGGAGTCGCTTGCGCGCTGGCTGATCGACGGCCAGGAAGTGGCGCAGCATGACGCCGCGGCGGGTGTTGACGTGGAAGATGTACTCCCCGACCGGCTCACCGTCGAGAGTGAGCAGCCACTGATGCACGACGACCTCGGGATCAAAGGACCCGTTCGCCACGGCATCGGCCATCTCGTCGGCGATGTGGGGGTGATCGGGGAAGTGCCGGAGGTGCACAGCCTGCAGATCCGCGAGCAGAGCGGGGTCGACACCGGGCCCCATCACGTCGACGCCCCGGAGTCCCGGGGCGCCAGTGATATCGAAGCCCGTCGGCATCAGTTGTCGCCGTCGCTCTCGCCGCGCGCCTTGCGACGCATCTCCGCGGCCTTCGAGGTCAAGTCGGAGAAGAAGTCGCTCTCCGTGATCTCCTTGACGGATTCCTCGCGCCGGGCGTGGTCGATCTCGACCTTCAAGCGCTGGACCTCGCGGGTCAGGGAGCGCTCACGCAGTCCGACCTTCCGGGCCATTTCGGCGAATGATTCGGCCAGCGTGTACATCTCGTCCGGGAACCTTGTGTGGACCAGTCCGGTGACGTCGAGGTCGTACTCACCGTTGGCGATACGGCCTGTCGCGGCGGTGAGGCGACGCAGCGGTCGCGCCAGGGACGTGGACAGCACCAGCACCAGCAGCAGCAGCACGAGGTAGCTCAGGCCCAGCACGGGGAACAGCTGACGGCGGACACCGTCCTGTACCTCGGCCACGTAGGACTGTGGGTAGTCCAAGCCGATGGCACCGACCGGATTGCCTGCGTCGTCGAGGATCGGCGTGTACGAGGAGATGAAGTTGCCGAAGTCGTCGGAGTACTCCTTCTGCTCGGTCGTCGCAGTGATCCCCTGCTCCATGTAGTTGTAGGTCGACGCATCGACTACGTCGGCGACGGGCACCTTGTACTGCACGCCGACCGGTTCCGGCTGGACCTTGTAACCGCCCGAGGCGGAGAAGTAGAGCTTGCCGTCGGCCGGGTCCTTGTAGTAGCTGTAGACCTTGGCGTCCTTGACGATCTGCCGGATGCTGAACAACTCAGTGGCAATCAGCTCGTACAGCGGGCTGTCGGGGTAGCCAAGGCCGTACTCGTAGGACGCATCGGGCACGGCGGGCACCGTTGCATTGAGTTCGACGAAGGCCGGTGCGCTGATCGTCGCCGCCCCGCCCACGGCGCTGCGGTCGAGTTCGTTCTCGAGGCGGTCCTTCGCGACCGTGGTCGTGTACTGGAAGATCCAGATGGCGATGAAGGCGAAGACCACGGTGAACGCGGTGGCGAAGGAGATCAGCAGCTTCCAGCGGATTCCGAGCCTGAAGCCACGCTTCTTCGGTGCGTGATCGGCCTCCGGCGGGGTTGCCGCCGTTGGTGCCGCCGTGGATGTGGTCGTCATGTGGTCCCGCCCGATTCTCGTCCCTGCGAGTCCCCGATTTGTTCCCGGAGTCTGCCATAGTCGATCTTCCCGCTGCCGGTGCGGGGCACGTTCGTTACATCGAGGATCGTGATGCTTCGCGGCGGGAAGCCCATGGCGCGTTCAAGGTCGCGTGCTGACACATCAGTCCGATCGCAGGTGACGCCAATGCCGTTGTCGTCTGCGATGGCTGCGACCACTCCGAGCGACGCGAGTTGGGCCTCAACATCGTCCAGGGAGACCCGGGCGCCGTACACCTTCGCTATCCGCTGCCGCCGACCGGTGAGCCACAAACGCCCGTGGTCATCAAGCCGACCCACGTCACCGGTATCGAGGTCCGCAATGAGTTCGTCGGTGGAGCCGAGGTCCGTACGGCTGTTCGCGTAGCCGAGCATGTTGCCGGGTCCGCTGAGATGGACCTGGCCGATGCCCTCGGCGTCCGGATCGCTGATCCAGAGCCGGTTCCCGGGGATCGGATACCCGACCGAACCGGGCGCTTGAGCCAGTTCCTCCGGGGGGAGCGCCGTGATGCGGCCGCTTGCCTCCGTCTGCCCGTACATGGCCCAGAACGAGATCCCGTGTTCGGTGAGGAGGGGCTCAAGCTCGGCGATCAGGTCCGGCGGCACGCGCCCACCCGATGTCGTCACCGAGCGCAACGAAGGCAGATCTCGGGTGAACAGGCGGGTGCGCCGGTACAACTCGAGGGAGAAGGGCACGCCGGGCAGACAGGTGACGCCGTGTTCGCTTAGTTGCTCGGCAAACTGCGGGCGCGTAGCGCTGATGGTCGAGAGGACGACCCCAGCGCCGGCGAGCAGGTGGCTGGTGAGGACGGACAGGCCGTACGAGAAATACAGCGGGAGGTGGACCAGTGCCCGGTCCGCTTCCGTGATCCGGGTCGCCTCGATGATCTGCCGTGCGTTGGCTGCCAGCCCCCGCTCGGACAGCCGCACGAACTTGGGGCTCCCGGTGCTGCCGGACGTGGGGATGAGCACCGACTCGGGCATCGGCTCGGTGGGGGTCGATGCGAGGAGGAGATCGGGACGGGCAGCGAAGCCGATCAAGGCCTCGGGGGTGTAGGCGTCGTACCACGAGGTCAGGCGGTCGGCCGGCGTCGCCTTGTCGAGAAGCGCCACCGTCGATCGAACCCGCAGCAGGGCGAGCAGGTCAATGACCGTGGTGGCGGACGGCTGGACGCCCAGGAAGGCGAGCCGACCGGTGAGAGCTGCCAGTTGATCGGCACGCTGGGCGACGGCCGCCTCGAGCTGTCCGTGGGTGAGTGTCCGCTGCTCGATGACATCGATGAGTGCGATCGCGTCGTCGGAGCGGTTGTGCAGCACGGTCAGCCGGGTGTGGCGTTGGAGATGTGTGCCTCAAGGACCGCAAGCACACCGGGAAGATCCTCCATCGTCATGATGTCGTCGTCCGAGAGTGAGACGCCGAACGCCTCCTCGAGATCTGTCACGAGAGCCATATGGACAAGCGAGTCCCAGGCCTCGGTGTCCTGGTACCGGATGGTGCTCCAGTCGACCGGCTCTACGAGGGCGAGGAGATCGACCATCAGTCGCTCAACTGTCGCGGTGTTCGCCGGTGTCACAGATCCCCCAGTCGGTCCAGCAAGTCGCTGGCGCCGGTTTTGGCGCTTCGCTGTAGGACGACGGTCATTATGCCGTCGGACTCCTTGACGGCGCCGTCGCGGGTCAAGAGGGCGACGGAGGTCGCGAAGGAGGCGGCATCGATGGTGGGTAGTCGGGCCCCCACCTCCTCGGCCGTCCCCGGTCCGTCGCGAAGGAGCGACTCAATGATCCGGCGTTCCGTGGCGGTGCGATCCAGCAGGCCAGTGAGGCCGGCGGTGATCGCCTGACGGCTCAACGATCGGACCACGCAGTCGTCGAGGGCCAGTGCGCTCTCGGCCCGTCGCTCGCCGACGGTCAGGCGCAGATCGCCGCAGTGGTTGCCCGGACTCAGAACCGCGACTCGGCGTGCCGGTCCATCGGCGGTGCTGGTGGTGATCTCGACGTGCCCCGAGATGATGAACACGATGCGATCGGAGGGTGCGCCCTCGCGATAGATCAGGTCGCCGGGGGAGTAGTGCTCGGTGACAAGTCGCGACAGCATCCGGTGCTCGTCGGCGGGATCGATCCCGACAATGCTCAGGTCGACGTCGATGGTCGAGAGTCGCTGCTCCCAGAGCGCGGCGTAGTCGGGCTCCGCGACAAGGAGTTGCTGGTGTGTCCCTGTGCAGGCCCGGCCATCGGCGACGAACAGGATCAGGTCGACTGCCTCGGCGATCTCCGCACTGCGGACGCTGAGAACGGTCGACTCCTGAGCCCCACCTCGCAAGGTATCGATCAATGGCAGGGCGCCGTCGATGTCGGCCAGACCCAGCAGCGAGCCGATGAGCAGCACGCGGGGCTGTGCAGCGAGGGCCACGGCCAGCATGAGTCGCTGGCGTTCGTTGACGGTCAGATCCAGTCCACCCGGGCCGAGCGGCGCCTTCACACCTCCCGGTATGGAAACGATGTGCTCCAGCGAGACGGATGAGGCCAGGGCGATCGCGTGCTCAGGCGTGATTCCGGGCGACACCGCATCGAGCAGGTCGAGCACGGAGGCGGAGAAGGAGTCCGACTCATCGGGCACATAGAAGATGGCGCGATTGGCGTCTGGGCTTCTGACATCGAATCCATCAAGGGTGACCCGCCCGCCTTCCGGGGTGATGTCGCCGGACAGCAGTCCGAGCACATCGTCCGGCTCGGTCCCCGGTGGCGTGACGACACCGATGATCGGGCCCGGGGGCAGTAGGACGGATGCGCTCGTGAGCTTCACGCCTGATTGCAGCGAGGTCCCCACTTCCTCGAGCGCGAGTCCGCGGGGGGCGTCGATGGTGGGCCCTGGGGCGTCGGCCGGCACCGCGATGCGATCCGGCTCGGTGAGGATGTCGTCGATTCGGTGCTGGCTGACAGCTGACAGCTGCACATCGCGAATCCACGGGGGCAGCGCCTCCATGCCCCGGACAGCGCCTTCGACATAGAGAAGTGCTGCAGCAACAGCGGCGAGATCCTGGCCGCCCAGAACGAGAGCGAACGCCACTACGACTACGAGTCCGACGAGGCCGGCGGCGTGGGCCGCAATGATGAGTCGCGAGACGATGACCCCCTGCGTGTGCGACAGGTGCTCGACTTCCTCCGAGCGATGGTCGAAGCGGCCGACCATCCACGTGGTCAGGTGCAGTCCGCCAATCGTGCGCGATGTCGAGATGGACTCGTCGACGGTCTCGCCGAGTTGGCTCTGCGCGAGCACTCGGCGACGGTCGGCGTTCAGCAGACGTCGACCGATTCGCCTGCGCAGCAGCAGGAAGGCGATGGCCGCGAGCGCCATCGCAATTCCGGCCTTCCTTTCGATCGTGGAGAGCAGCACCAGGCTGATCACCAGCCGTGCCAGGCCCGGGATGCCCTCGGCAAGGGTCGCGTCCAGGGCATCGCTTGTTCGGTCGACATCGGCGGTGAACCGCATCACGACGGACGATCGCCGGAGGCCCTGCTGGCGAAGAACTCGGCTGCGCAGCATGCGCTCGTACAGCTTGCGGCGCAACGTCCGAGCAGAACGGTTGGCGACATTGTGCGCGCCGATGTGGGTGACGTAGGAGACCACCAACTGGATGACGACCAGACCCACCAGAACCAGGAGGAGCTGGGTATTCCACTCGCCCTCGTGAAGGAGGATCTCGACGAGCCAGGGGACGCTGGCCTGGCAGACGAGGACGATGACGGTGCCCACGCCCACCCAGCCGAGCAGTCTGCGCTGCCCGCCGAGGAACGGTGCATACCAGCGCAGCAGGTCCCTGACGGCCCCCGAAGCATGGTCGGATCGTTCGACTTCAGCCACGGCGCTCTCCTGGAGTATGTGCTGTGAATACTGGTGTTTCGGTGAGTGAGTCAAGCAGGTCAGCTACGCGGCCCGACGTGCGCGTACCGGGAGCCTTGAGCGCGGTCTGCCATCGCGGCTCTCCGCCGAGCCCGCCGATGCCTCCGGTGAGTTCGGTGACGAAGCCACGGTCGGCCAGCCATTCGATGCGAACTGTTGCTGCATCGGTGCCAATGCCCATGGACCGCGCGAGCTCGTCGATGGTCCGTGGCCCTGAGCGGAGCAACTGTCGCTGGACGGCGCGCATGTCGGGGGGAGTCTCGAGCAGGTCGGTCATCGTCCGATCGGGCAGGTGCATGACGACGTCGCGGCTGATGCCCACGGACAGCACGGCGTCCTTGACCTGCATCTCGTAGTTGTGCCCGCCCGTGGTGCGCAGTCGATCGAGACCGTGCAGGTGGAGGCCGGGGAGGGTGGCGCCAGGCTCGAGGTCTGGGAAGCGGAATCCGACGAAGACGCCGTAGAACGGCTTGTGCTCCCACCGCACCTCGTCGGTGACGCAGACCTCTGCGTAGGTGCGGTAGGGCGGGTCCTGCGGCGGCACACTGCGCACGAGCACCGAGCTGAACACTCCCTCGAGGCGTACCGACACCACCGCGCCTGCATCGTCGACGAGACTCTCGACGGCCGCGGCGACGGCGTCGCGGTTCACGTCCCGCAGGCGGACCGTGCGCGGTGAGTCAAGGGTCGACACGATCACGAACGGGGTCCGTGTCTCGAGTGGCATGAGTTCGGCAACGCCGTGCCAATCCACCCGCCAGGGCTCCCCATCCACGACGACGAGTTCGCCGTCGAGGCGATCGACGGTGCCGAGTCCGTGGTCGCCGCCGGCCAGTGCCTCCTCGAGGGTCGCTACGCCGTCGAAGCCCCCGTCGAGCAGCACGTGCGCCAGCTGCAGTTGATGCGTGACATCGGTGGCGGGGCACTGCCTTGGATCCATGCCGTGGGAACGACGCAGCGTGGCCGCGGCGACGAGGGGGGCATCGAAAGTCACGTGAGCATCTTGCCGTGCGTCACGTGCGCACGTATACAAGGCCTCGGGAGCCTCTGTCGAGTCGGGGTACGCTGATGTTATGAGTGACCAGACACCGCCCGCCCCCGAGTTCGACCCAGCCGCGGTTCCGCCGCCCGCCTATCCGGTGCCGGCCGAGCCGGCCGCAACCGAGTCGCCTGCTGCCGAGCCGCCCGCAACCTGGCCGGCTACCTATCCGGTGTCCGCGGCACCCCCCGCTGCCCCGGCCGCAACTGGCCAGACGTCGAGCAACGCGATCGTGGCGCTGATCCTGGCCGTGATCTCGTGGGCCGTCTGCCCGATCATCCCGGCGATTGTGGCCCTGGTCTTTGCCTCCAATGCCGCCAAGGAGATTGCCTCCTCGGGTGGCCGGGTCCAGGGTCAGGGACTGGTCACCGCTGCCCGGATCGTTTCCTGGGTCAACATCGGCGTCTGGGCGGCGCTGCTGGTGATCGGCGTGTTCTTCCTCGTACTGGCGCTCGTCGTGGGTGGTTTGGACAACGCAAACCGCCTGTGAGGGACCCCGTTTTGACTCTCCGGAAGCCCGGCGGGTAACCTAGGTCCTCGTGCCTGACCCAAGGCACAACACACTGTGCGTGGCTTCCCCCGCTTCCGGTGACCGATGGTCGCCTGTCATGGAGAAGGCGGCGCACGCAAGCGGCTCAGGCCGTTGGGTGTCTACGAAGTTTTGAACACCGTGTATGCGTGCAGGTTGCGCGACACGCCCGACCGCGTGGGTCGGGGCTGCACGACCGAACGGCAGGAAGCAAGGCAACTCGACGAGAAGGCAGGAAGGCACAGTGCCAACCATCCAGCAGCTGGTCCGTAAGGGTCGGCAGGACAAGGTCTCCAAGACCAAGGCGCCCGCCCTCAAGGGCAGTCCGCAGCGCCGCGGCGTTTGCACGCGCGTCTACACGACCACCCCGAAGAAGCCGAACTCGGCTCTTCGCAAGGTCGCGCGCGTCCGCCTCAGCTCGGGCATTGAGGTCACCGCCTACATCCCAGGCGTCGGCCACAACCTGCAGGAGCACTCGATCGTGCTCGTCCGCGGCGGTCGCGTCCGCGACCTGCCGGGTGTGCGCTACAAGGTCATCCGCGGCGCGCTCGACACCCAGGGCGTCAAGAACCGCAAGCAGGCACGTTCCCGCTACGGCGCGAAGAAGGAGAAGGGCTAATGCCTCGCAAGGGTCCCGCTCCCAAGCGGCCAGTCGTCATCGACCCGGTGTACAGCACCCCGATGGTCACCCAGCTCATCAACAAGGTGCTGCTCGACGGCAAGCGCTCCACCGCTGAGAAGATCGTCTACGGCGCCCTCGAGGGCTGCCGCGAGAAGACCGGCACCGATCCGGTCCAGACGCTCAAGCGTGCACTCGACAACGTCAAGCCCACCCTCGAGGTGCGTTCGCGCCGCGTCGGTGGCGCCACCTACCAGGTTCCCGTCGAGGTCAAGGCCGCTCGCAGCAACACGCTCGCGCTGCGGTGGCTGATCGGCTACTCCCGTCAGCGTCGCGAGAAGACGATGACCGAGCGCCTGATGAACGAGATCCTCGATGCCTCCAACGGCCTCGGCGCTGCAGTCAAGAAGCGTGAGGACACGCACAAGATGGCCGAGTCCAACAAGGCCTTCGCGCACTACCGCTGGTAATCACCCCACTTCATCACTGACCCTCGAAAACAAACGGAGAAGCGAACGTGTCGACCGAGACCGCACTCGATCTGGCCAGAACCCGAAACATCGGGATCATGGCCCATATCGACGCGGGCAAGACCACGACCACCGAGCGAATCCTGTTCTACACGGGTATCAACTACAAGATCGGCGAGGTCCACGAGGGCGCCGCAACGATGGACTGGATGGAGCAGGAGCAGGAGCGCGGCATCACGATCACGTCCGCCGCGACGACCTGTACCTGGAAAGACCACACCATCAACATCATCGATACCCCCGGCCACGTCGACTTCACGGTCGAGGTCGAGCGGTCGCTTCGCGTGCTCGACGGTGCCGTCACGGTGTTCGACGGTGTCGCGGGCGTCGAGCCCCAGTCCGAGACGGTGTGGCGTCAGGCCGACAAGTACAACGTCCCGCGCATCTGCTTCGTCAACAAGCTCGACCGCACCGGCGCCGACTTCTACCGCTGCGTAGACATGATCGTGTCCCATCTGGGTGCCACGCCGCTGGTCCTGCAGATTCCGATCGGCAACGAGGGCGACTTCCTCGGGGTGGTCGATCTGGTGGCCATGCGCGCGCTGACCTGGCGTGGCGAGACCCAGAAGGGTGAGGACTACGCGGTGGAGGACATCCCCGCCGACCTCGCCGATCAGGCGGCCGAGTACCGCGAGAAGATGCTCGAGACGCTTTCTGAGGCCGATGACGCGATCATGGTCAAGTTCCTCGATGGTGAGGACCTCTCCGTTGAGGAGATCCAGGCCGCCATCAGGCGCGCAACGCTCGCCTACAAGCTGACCCCCGTTCTGACCGGCTCGGCCTTCAAGAACAAGGGCGTCCAGCCCATGCTCGACGCGGTCGTCGCCTATCTGCCCTGCCCCCTCGACGTCACTGCGGTCGAGGGCCACAAGCCCGGGCATGAGGACGTCATCATCGAGCGTCGGCCCAGTGACTCGGAGCCGTTCGCGGCCCTGGCCTTCAAGATCATGACCGACCCGCACCTGGGCAAGCTGACCTACCTGCGCGTCTACTCCGGCCGCCTCCAGACCGGCACCGCGGTGCTGAACAGTGTCAAGGAGCGCAAGGAGCGCATCGGCAAGATCTACCGAATGCACGCGAACAAGCGTGAAGAGATCGACTCGGTGGGCGCGGGCGACATCGTGGCCGTGATGGGCCTCAAGGACACGACGACGGGCGAGACGCTCTGCGATCCGGCGAACCCGGTGGTCCTGGAGTCCATGACTTTCCCGGCTCCGGTCATCCACATCGCGATCGAGCCGAAGACCAAGG
>CAIVQM010000278.1 GCA_903908025.1 uncultured bacterium | reverse complement strand
TGGCCGGGTTCTGGAACTGCTGGGGGATGAAGTAGCGCGGGTCGGCGGCCGCGAGCTCGTTGGCCTTGGCGATGGCGCCACCCATGCCGTCGGGACCGGGGGTCAGGAACAACTCGGCGCCGTAGCCGCGCAGCAGGGCGCGTCGTTCCAGGCTCATGGTCTCGGGCATCGTCAGGACGATCTTGATGCCGCGGGCGGCGCAGACCATCGCCAGGGCGATGCCGGTGTTGCCACTGGTGGGTTCGACGACGATGGTGTCGGGTCCGATCAGGCCGGCTTCCTGAGCGGCGTCGATCATCGCGACGCCGATGCGGTCCTTGACGGAGTTCGCCGGGTTGAAGAACTCCAGCTTCGCCACGACCTGCCCACCCGCGCCGTCGGTGATGTTGCGGATCCGGACCAGCGGAGTGTTGCCGATCAGTTCGGTGATGTCATTCGCAATACGCATGGCGGGACCCCAGTCTCGGTGTAACGGAAAGGCAGATCAGATGTCGAGCTTGCGAACGACCCCGTTGACGATCTCGTACTTCGTCATGGTCGTGAGCTCGGGGCGGTATGCATGAAGAGTCACCGCTCCACGGTCGCCCTCGTTGCGAACATCGTGGATGATGTCGCGCTGGAAGCTGCCGATCTCCCCGGTCGCATGCGTCAGTTCGTGAATGCCACCGTCGTAGTCGACGACGGTCTCCCATACTGTCTCGCGGAGGACCATGAAACAGCCGGAGGATCCGCCGTGGTCATGCAGTCCGGAACTCTGCCCGGGGCCCCAGGTGAGCAGCCGTGCCTCGATGCCCGGCTCGCTGGGCAGCGGGATGCGCAGTCGTGGTTCGGCGTACCGGACGAGGGGAGTCCACAGGCCCGTGTCAGCGGCCAGGGCCTGCACGATGGCCTCCAGCCCGAGGTCGCGTTCGATTGCGTCCAACCCACGTGTGTGGAGTGCGTTGACCGACATGGCGCCACATCCCTTCCGTCGTTGCATCCGAATTGCACCTGCGTGTAATGTATAGTAAGTCAACAGACAAAACCAAGAAAGCCGCGCAATGGATTTGCCCAACCACCTCTGCCTCGATCGGAGACCGCCATGACCGCCTACCGAGTCGGGATCATCGGGGGCGGGGCCTCCGGAGCGCTCGTGGCCGCCAGGCTGCTTCGCGACGCGACCACGCCGATGGAGATCGTGATCTTCGAGCCACGGGACGAACTTGCCCTGGGCGTGGCCTACGAAACGCCGGATCCGCTTCACCTGCTCAACGTCCCGGCCCGGAACATGAGCGCCCTGGTCGAGGACGACGACCACTTCCGCCGGTGGGCCAACTGCGCGCCCAATGACTTCGTGACGCGGACCCTGTACGGGGAGTACCTGCAGGCCCTGCTGCGCGACGCCCAGGCCGGTGCGGCGGACGGAGTGACTCTGACACATGTGCAGGACGCAGTCACGAACGTTGGCGGGAGTCCGCGGCCATGGCTGACGACGACGCGCCCCGACACGCAGAACTTCGACCGGATCGTGATCGCGACCGGACATGACGAGCCGGTCCTTCCGGCCGTCCTGGTGGGGCTGCCATCGGAACGGGTGACGGGCAATCCCTGGCAGGTCGGTGCTCTGGATGGGATCGCGGATGGTGATGACGTCCTCATCATCGGAACAGGACTCACCTTCGTCGACGTCGCATTGACGATCCTCAACCGCACACCGCAGGTGCGCATTCATGCGATCTCCCGGTCCGGCCTACTGCCGCAGGCGCACGAGGACCCGTGGCGACCTGCGCATCCCGTACCCGACCTGCCGGTCACGGAGGTCGACCCACGCGTCGTCCTCGACTACGTCCTGTCGTTCGGGGATGACTGGCGGCGAGGCATCGACTCCCTGCGGTCGATCACCGCATCCCTGTGGCTCGGCATGTCGCCCGACGATCGCGAGTCCTTCGTGCGGCATCTGGCCCGCTACTGGAATGTCCACCGCCACCGCATGGCACCCGAGGTCGCACGACAGTTCGATGCGTTCCTTGCCGCCGGCCAGATCGAGTTGCAGGAAGCGTCCGTCTCCACCATCGCGAGCACGCAGGACGGCCTGCATGTCGAGCTCTCGAACGGTGCGTCACTCGATGTCGCCCACGTCGTGCTGTGCACCGGACCATCGGGCGACATGAGCCGCAACTACCTTGGCAGGAATCTGATTCAGGATGGAGTAGCGCAGCCCGGTCCGCTCGGGGTCGGCTACCTGATCGACCCCCTCACTGGCGCGCTGATCACCGGCACGGGTGAGTCGTGTGACGAACTCCTGACCATTGGCCCGATCAGGCGCGGGGTGCTGTGGGAGTCGATCGCCATGCCGGAGGTCAGGGTTCAGGCTGCTGACGTGTCGCGCAGCATCCTCGAGAGCGCGCAGGCGTCCGTCTTCGCATAGAGACGGGTCGGTCAGGCCTCGGGCGTCGGGCCGTCGGCCGAATCAACCGGCGGCTTCGGCTTCGGCTTGTACCGCAACGTGAGCGCGCCGGCCACGAGGAGGATCGCCCCGATGATCCCCCAGAGGGTGCTGCCGGTCATCACGCTGCCCTTCGCGACGCCGATGCCCTGCAGGAGCCAGACTCCACCGATAACGATGAGCACCAACCCGCCGGCACGCTGGTAGGGGTTCATGGCGAGCCACGGGTTCTTGGAGGGCGGGCGCTTGTCAGTCACGCGGGTGACGGTACTCGCGTAGCGTGACGGCGTGAGCCCGGACCTGGCACCTGCCGACTACGCGGGCTGTCCCGTCACCGTGACGCAGGCCGTCGCGGACGGTCAAGAGCTCCGCCCACCGCGCTGGGGGCTGTGGGATGTGGTGTGGGCGCTCATCGCAGCCGTCGTCGTCGGCCTGGTCGCGGCCTCCGTGCTGCTGGTCATCGATGCGCCCATGGGCGTGCAGATACTCGTCGGGGTCGTGAGTCCGTGGCTGGCACTCGCCGGCTGGCCGCTGTTCGTGACAGCGTGGCGGGGCAATGGCCCGCGCATCGACCTTGGCCTCAGCCTGACGTGGTCCGACACGGGCTGGGGTGTCATCGCTGGAGCAGCGGGCCTGATGCTGGCCGGGATCGCCGCCGTCATCACACAGTTGTTCGTGCCGGACCTGTCATCAACGGCGGCGGACGTCGCTGGGCAGCTTGAGGACTCTTCGGGCCGACTGTCACTCACGATCTTCGCTGCGATCGTCATGGTCGGGGCACCCATCGTCGAGGAACTCTTCTTCCGGGGGCTCTTCTTCGCCGCCTTGCGCAAGAGGGGGGTGAGCGCGGCGGCGACGGTCATCATCACGGCGGTCGTCTTCGCGGGATTCCACTTCGAGCCGGTGCGCTTCTTCGTCCTGCTGCCCACGGGACTGCTGCTCGGTTGGGTGCGCTGGAAGACGGGCTCGACGGGGTCCGCGATGGTCGCCCATGGGGTGGTGAACGCCCCGGGAGCGATATTGCTGCTCGTGGGCCTGCCCGGGATGACACCATAGGCGCATGACGGTTTCCCAGGTCGGTGCGTCCGGTGCGCTGCGCGGTCGGGTTCTCGTCGTCGATGACGACGCTGCGCTGTCCGAGATGCTCGGGATCGTGCTCCGTGGTGAGGGCTTCGAACCCGTCTTCTGCGCAGATGGCTCGGAGGCGCTTCAGGCCTTCCGCGACTCACGCCCCGACCTCGTCCTACTCGACCTCATGCTGCCTGGCCGCGACGGTATCGATGTGTGTCGCGCCATCCGCGCGGAGTCAGGCACACCCATTGTCATGCTCACGGCGAAGAGCGACACGGTCGACATCGTCGTCGGCCTCGAGTCGGGGGCTGACGACTACATCGTCAAGCCCTTCAAGCCGAAGGAACTGGTCGCGCGTATCCGTGCGCGCATCCGTCGCAACGACGACGCTCCCGCCCAGACGATCCTCGTCGGTGATCTCGAGGTCGACGTCACCGGCCACACCGTCAAGCGAGGCGGCGAAGTCCTGTCGCTGACGCCACTGGAGTTCGACCTGCTCGTCTGCCTCGCACGCAAGCCCGGTCAGGTGTTCACCCGCGAGGTGCTGCTGCAGGAGGTCTGGGGCTACCGGCACGCCGCCGACACTCGGCTCGTCAACGTTCACGTGCAGCGCCTTCGTGCAAAGGTCGAGCGCGACCCGGAGCACCCCGACATCGTTCTCACGGTTCGCGGCGTGGGCTACAAGGCAGGCCCGGCGTAGTCGCTGGCAGCACCTCGATGACCCGCATCCTCATGGCCGTCTCCCGCTTCTTCCTCGCCGTTCCTCGGGCGATCGCGCGCATCTGGCGAGGCTCACTTTGGCTGCGCGTGACGCTGACGACCCTCGTACTGTCGGTGATCGTCGTCGGGGTGCTTGGTGTGTCGCTGCTGTCGCGCGTCACTTCGGGCCTGCTCGATGCGAAGGAACGGATCAGCGTCGGCGAGGCGTCGGCTGGACTCGGTGAGGCGCAGCGCATCCTTGATGCTGCCGACACGGGTCCCTCGACGCCGTCGGCCTCGCGGCTCGTGGACAGCGCCGTCAGCGCCCTGGCTGCCCGAGCCGGTTCGCCGTCGACCTTCGACGTTCTGCTGCTGTCGTCACAGCCCACCGGAAACGCACCTGAACGCGGCACGAACCTCGTGGCAGAGACCAGCGTGCCTGCCTCACTGCGCTTGGCCGTCGTCGAATCCCAGCGACAGTCCTGGACGTACACCGAGATCAAGTTCCTCGATGGTCGGACGACGCCGGGACTCGTCGTCGGGGCGCCCCTGCTCGTGCCGACCGTCGGCCCATACGAGCTGTACTACCTCTTCCCGCTCACGCAGGAGCAGGCGACCCTGGACCTCGTCCGTTCCTCGGTGCTCACCACGGGTTTCCTGCTGGTTCTGCTGCTCGGTTTCGTTGCGTGGCTTGCCACGAGACAGGTCGTCGTTCCCGTGCGCGCGGCATCGCAGACCGCCGCCCGGCTGGCCGAGGGCCACCTCGCGGAACGGATGAAGGTCACCGGCACAGATGACCTGGCCCGCCTCGCGACCTCGTTCAACGCGATGGCCGGGAGCCTGGCCCGGCAGATCCGACAACTCGAGGAACTGTCACGGGTGCAGCAACGCTTCGTCTCCGATGTGTCGCACGAACTGCGCACGCCACTGACGACGATTCGGATGGCCGCCGATGTCGTGTACGAGGACCGCGACGTACTCGACACCCCGACAGCGCGCGCAGTCGAACTGCTGCAGAACCAACTCGATCGGTTCGAAGCCCTGCTCGTCGATCTCCTGGAGATTTCGCGGTTCGACGCGGGTGCGGCGGTCCTCGACCTGGAGCGGGTTGATCTGGTCGGTCTCGTCCAGCGGGCGATCGACGGAGCGCAGCCACTCGCCGAGCGCGCTGGACTGGACCTGCGGCTCGTCAAGGTCGCGGACTCCTGTCCGGTCGACTGCGATCCGCGGCGCGTCCATCGCATTGTCCGCAACCTCATCGAGAACGCGATCGAGCATGGCGACCTGCATGGCGTCGACGTGTCGATCGCCGAAGGACCGGATGCCGTTGCGGTGTCGGTGCGTGACTTCGGGGTGGGGCTGCGCCCCGGTGAGGCGGCGCTCGTGTTCAACCGCTTCTGGCGTGCGGATCCGGCGCGAGCCCGCACGACGGGTGGGACCGGACTCGGTCTCTCGATCTCGCTCGAGGATGCGCGACTGCACGGCGGCTGGCTCGAGGCGTGGGGTGAGCCCGGCAAGGGTGCCTGCTTCCGAATGACGCTGCCGCGCGATCGCGCCATCGGGATAACGGAGTCGCCGTTGCCGCTGGACATGGACGGGGATGACGCCGATGGCGAGACCACGCCCATGATTGCGACGCGGGCAGCGGTCGAGCGCGAGGACCCGTCATCGTCGCCTGCAGCGACGTTCGTGATCAATGGCGGGAAGCAGCGACCATGACCCGTCACGTGGGAATCGCGCGTAGGGCATTGGGGATGCTGGCCGTCCTCGTCCTTGCATCCGGCTGCGCAACGGTGCCCACGTCGTTCTCGGCGCAGGTGCCCACGACGGGACCGATCGAGCAGGGTGAGCAGGTCGGCGTCGATCCGGAGGACCAGTTCATCCGCGTCATCGCCCGGGAGCCGCGCCCGGGCATGACTCCGACTCAGGTCGTGCAGGGCTTCCTGGATGCTTCGGCGTCCTTCGACGGTGACCACGCGGTGGCGCGGCAGTACCTGACACCGGAGGCCAGTACTGGATGGGAGACGGGCGCAGGGGTGTCCATCTACGACGGCGCCGCCGCTCTCAGCGAGCAGGGGAGCTCCGTCGTCCTGTCGGCGGCGGAGTCCGGCCGCATCGGAAGCAATGGCCGGTACGAGGTCGCCGGGCCAGCGGCGGAGATGAGCCAGGTCTTCGTGCTCACGCGGATCGATGACGAGTGGCGGATCAACGAGCTCCCGCAGGGGCTGCTTCTGTCCCAGTCCGATGTTGACCGGGCCTTCCGCAGCTTCGCCGTGTACTTCTTCAACCCCGACTTCTCGACGCTCGTCCCAGATCCGCGCATGGTGCCGGTCATCGGCCCCGGCCTGGCCACCACGCTTGTGCGCGGACTTGTCTCCGGGCCTAGCGACTGGCTGCAGCCGGCGGTCCGTACGGGTTTCCCCGCCGGTGTGAAGTTGAACATCGATGCGGTCCCGGTCGAGTCGGGCGTGGCGCGTGTCGACCTCTCGGCCAATGCCCGGCAGGCCGACGATGAGACGCGCAAGGCGCTGTCGCAGCAGATCGTCTGGACCCTGCGGCAGCTGCCGGACATCCAGTCCGTGGAGATCACCGCCGGCGGGCAGCCGCTGCTCGTGCCCGGGGCTCCGTCGCCGCAGCCGCGCGATGCGTGGCCCACCGTGGACCCGAACGGACTGCCCGCGGGCTCGGCCGGATACTCGGCCCGACCCGATGGCGCTGTGCGGTTGATTCCCGGCGGGGTGCGTCCTGTCCCCGGTGGTGCCGGCGCGGGCGAGATCGCTCTCGTCGACATCGCCATCTCCCAGGACTCGCAGTCCATTGCCGGGATCGACCCCGATGGCGCGGTGTGGGAGGCCCGGATGCTGGATGGGTCGCCGCTGATCCGGATCCGCGAGGCGGCATCGCCGACCGGACTGGCCTTCGACCAGTCGTCCGTCTGGGTCGTCGACGCCGACGAGGGGCTGCTGTCGGTCAGCGGTGACGGCACATCCGTGCCGATCCCGGTCACCGGACTGAGCAAGCGGACCATCCTGATAGCGGCCATCCCATCGCGTGACGGCGCACGAGCGGCCCTCATCATCCGGCGCGGGCCGCGGACCGGCCTGCTGTTGGCCCGCGTGGTCCGCACGGCGGGCAGCACGACTCGCATCGCTGTCGACGCGCCGATCCGGATCGAGTCACGGCTGGTGGAGGTGCTCGATGCGGCCTGGTCGGGCGCCGACACGCTGTCCGTGCTGGGCAGTGAGAGCGCTGGGACCGTCCAGGTCTTCGACGTGTCGATCGCCCGTGGCTCCTCCACATCGCGCGGTACCCCCGAGGCACCCGTGACGGTGGCGGCCGCGCCCGGCCTACCAACGCTCGTCGGTGCTGCTGACGGCCTGGTCTACGAGTTCACGGCCGGCGCGTGGGTTGAGCGGGTGCGTGGATCGTCCCCGGCTTACCCCGGCTAGGTGCTGCCACGGCTGCGATCCCGCCGACTCGCGCTCCGGCTGCGGCAAGGGTGCGCAGGGCCTCACTGGCCGTCGCGCCGGTAGTCACCACGTCGTCGACGAGCAGGACGAACTCATTCGAAGGCGCGGGGCGGAGCCGGCGTGCGGGTCGGAATGCCCCGGTGATCCGAGACTGACGCTCGCCTCTGCCCAGGCCCTTCATCGGCAGATAGGCCGGGCCGGGCAGCAGTCGACGCTCGACCCGGCTCGGCAGGCCGTCGCGGGTCAGGGCTTGGGCGGCGGCGCGGGCGACCGATCCGAGGGCATCGAAGCCGCGGGGTGCGTGACGATGGCTGGGGACGGGGACCAGGACGCAGCGCAGTGGGCGCTGCGGTCGCGCGACCGTCAGTGCGGCGTCGGCCAGCAGTCGTCCGAGCATCGGGGCGAGGCTGCGACTGCCGCGCTCCTTGTACTCGAGGATGACGTCGCGGGCCATGCCGTCGTAGTCCGCCGCGGCGCACGCCGGTAAGACCAGCCCCGGAAGGCTTACCGTCC
This sequence comes from uncultured bacterium, assembly GCA_903908025.1. Classification (GTDB taxonomy): domain Bacteria; phylum Actinomycetota; class Actinomycetes; order S36-B12; family S36-B12; genus UBA10649. The sequence continues at coordinate 2,460 of CAIVQM010000278.1, read as the reverse complement.
GAGTGTGCCCCCGCAGTTGCGTCAGGCACGTCGGGCACAGGGCTGGCCCCGGCGTCTGGCAGCCCAGGCACGTTCGCCCGAGCACGAGGTCGAAGACGTCGGTGATCAGTAGCGGCGTAGGCATGCACGCACGGTGGCAGCGCCTGATCGGTCGGGCCATCGAGCGCGGGGAACTGTGGATGGCCGACCAGGGGGCCAGGACACTGGGCCGGGCCGGGCCGGGCCGCGCTGCCGGCACCCAGCGCTGGGACAAATGGCGAATCCGGCCCGATTCCCCGCTGTTCTTTACCCGTTTCTCCCGGAATCCGGGAGAAACGGGTCATGAATCGGGCGAATCGGGGTCTGGCTGCCGATTTCTCCCGGTGCTGGCCGTTTCTCCCGGAGCCGCGGCGACGGCTCAGTTCGGAAGTGAGGTCAGGCCCTGCCGGAGACCCGTGACCACGGCCTCGGCGCGGGACTTCGCCTGCAACTTCTCCAGGATGCTGCGGACGTGGTTCTTCACGGTGTTCTCGCTGATGCCGAGGTCGTCGGCAATGGCCCGATTGGACTGTCCGATGGTCAAGTGCCGCAACACGTCGAGTTCGCGCCGGGTGAGTGCCGGGCCAAGGTACTGGCCACGGGTGTCGCCGAGCCGGGAGGCGGCGGCCAGGCTCTCCGGAGTCAGGGTGCCGATCCACGAGTCGCGACGCTCGCCGCGCTGGGCGCTGAACTGCGGGAAGGCGTGGTCCGGCACCTGGAAGCCAACGTTGCGGGCGGTCTGCCGCGAGGCATCGTTGCCGACGAAGGCGTACCAGGTCACCACCTGGAGTTCCAGTGAGGAGAAGGCCCAGGTGCAGGCGAGCCGCAACGCCCTGGCGGCGTGGCCATGGCCGCGGCTCCACGGGGCCAGCAGGTAGCCCACCTCGGCGCCGCCGTGGCCGTCGAGGCGCAGGTCGATCGAACCGCCCCAGCGGTCGGACGGGGGTGTGGTGACGATCCAGACGGGGGAGGCCCACCACGCTGCGCCCGTCGGCACTTTGCCGAGCCATTCCTGGGCATCGGCCAGGGTGTAGGGGGACGGGACGGTCGTCCACATCGCGCTCAGGGGGTCCTGGCACCCCAGCGCGATATCTTCGGCGTCCGCCGGCCGGGGCAGGCGCAGCGTGACGACCCCGTCGCTGAGAATCGGGGGGGCAGGGCGCTGTCCCGATGGCATGGGAAGCAGTTTGGCAGCCTGCATCTACGATGGGGAGACTGGCCACACCGGCCATGAGCGTTCGCATGCCCGAGCCGGGCACACGCATCCCGATGGAAAGGTCGCATCGCTGTGGGAGTGCTCGACAAGATCCTTCGCGCAGGCGAGGGCAAGACCCTTCGCAAGCTCGAGGGCATTGCGAAGGCGGTCAACGCGATCGAGGAGGACTTCGTCTCCCTCACGGATGCCGATTTGCGCGCGCTGACCGACGAGTACAAGCAGCGCTACGCCGACGGGGAGTCCCTCGACGACCTCCTGCCGGAGGCTTTCGCGACCGTCCGTGAGGCGGCCAAGCGCACGCTCGAGCAGCGGCACTACGACGTCCAGATCATGGGCGGCGCCGCCCTCCACCTCGGCAACATCGCCGAGATGCGCACGGGCGAGGGCAAGACCCTCGTCGCGACGCTGCCTTCCTACCTCAACGCGCTCGCCGGCGATGGCGTCCACGTCGTCACCGTCAATGACTACCTCGCCGAGCGCGACTCCGAGTGGATGGGCCGCATCCACCGGTTCCTTGGCCTCGAGGTCGGCGTGATCCTCGCGAACATGACTCCGGCCGAGCGTCGCGCCGCCTACGGCGCCGACATCACCTACGGCACCAACAACGAGTTCGGCTTCGACTACCTGCGCGACAACATGGCCTGGTCGAAGGAGGAGATGGTCCAGCGCGGCCATCACTTCGCGGTCGTCGACGAGGTCGACTCGATCCTCATCGATGAGGCGCGCACGCCGTTGATCATCAGCGGACCGGCCGATCAGGCCACGACCTGGTACGCGGAGTTCGCGCGCATCGCCAGCAACCTCAAGCGCGACGTCGACTACGAGGTTGACGAGAAGAAGAAGACCATCGGCATCCTCGAGCAGGCGATCGACAAGGTCGAGGATCAGATCGGCATCGACAACCTGTACGACACGGTCAACACGCCGCTCGTCGGATTCATGAACAACGCGATCCGGGCCAAGGAGCTGTTCAAGAAGGACCGCGACTACGTCGTCATGAACGGCGAGGTCATCATCGTCGACGAGCACACCGGCCGCATCCTTGCCGGCCGTCGGTACAACGAGGGCCTGCACCAGTCGATCGAGGCGAAGGAGGGCGTCGAGGTCAAGGCCGAGAACCAGACCCTCGCGACCGTCACCCTGCAGAACTTCTTCCGGCTGTACAGCAAGCTGTCGGGAATGACCGGCACGGCGATGACCGAGGCCGCCGAGTTCAACCAGATCTA
>CAIVQM010000277.1 GCA_903908025.1 uncultured bacterium | reverse complement strand
CTCCTCCTGGACCGCCCGCGACAGCGACCTCGCCAGCCCCGTGAGCGTTAGAGACATGACCGGCGCCCCGCAGCCGTCGATGCCCACCTGCTGAACCGGCTCACCCGCGAGCGCCTCGATCTGCCAGCGGATTCCCTGCTGCAGGGGGTGGGCAGGATCGCGATACGTCTTCGTCGGCCAGTCGTTGATGACGCACGTCGCGAGCATGGCCGCGTGCTTGCCCGAGCAGTTCATCGCGATGGGCACCGCCCGTCGCCCCTCGCCGATCCATGCGTCGCGCTCCCAGGGATCCAGCGGGTAATCCGGTGGGGTCTGCAGGACGGACTCGTCCAGCCCGGCAGACGCGAGAATCTCCCGCACCCCCGCGAGGTGCATCCGCTCGCCACTATGTGATGAGGCGGAGAGCGCGAGCAGATGAACAGGAAGGTCCAGCTCGTGCCGCACCATCGCCGTCGCCTGGGCCGGCTTGTTGGCCGATCGCGGGAAGATCACGTGGTCGGGATCACCCCAGCTGCGCACGACAGCACCAGCCGGATCGACCACGACGACATGCCCGATATGCACGCCCTCGGTGAAGCCGCTGCGCGTGTATGTCGCGATGACGGCGGGGGCTGCGTTGCTCACGTCTAAATGATGGCACGCTGACCCTGTGCGAGCGGTGGTGCAGAGATCAAGGGGTGCTCAAGTAAGCATCGACGGCGAGGTCGTTGGGTCGTTCGATGGACCTGGTCTGATGGTGCTCGTCGGGGTCACCCACGACGACAATCCCGCCGCCGCGGAGCGGCTCGCCGACAAGATCTACGACCTACGCATCTTCGGGCCGGAGCACGCCCCAGCCGGCAGCGCCGAGACCACGGCACGCGAGGTCTCCGCTTCTGATCTCGGCCTGCCCGTGCTCGTGGTCAGCCAGTTCACGCTCTACGCCGACACCCGGAAGGGCCGGCGGCCGACGTGGGACGCGGCCGCACCCGGACCCATTGCCGAGCCACTCGTGGCCCACGTCGTCGCCCGGCTTCGGGAACGCGGAGCCGAGGTCTCGACCGGGGTCTTCGGGGCGGATATGCAGGTGTCGCTGACCAACGATGGACCGATCACGATCCAGCTCGAGGTCTAGCGACGCTACGGCAGGACCACAGTCTCCTGCGTCGCTGCAATGTCGCCTGAAGCCGCCCGCACGATGGCGGGCTCGCCGACCGGCGTGGACCGCTTCACAATCGCGGTCGCCACCGGACCGAGTTCGAAGTGCCACGCGGCCGTGCCGATCCAGCCGACCTCCCGATCACCGACCACGACCGCGTCGCCGTGCACCGGCAGTTCCTCGCCACTTCCGTCGAGGTGCAGCAGCACCAGTCGGCGCGGCGGGTGCCCAAGGTTGTGCACGCGGGCCACGGCCTCCTGGCCCCGGTAGCAGCCCTTCGACAGATGCACGCCCGGACCGATCCAGCCGATCTCGTGCGGCAGGGTGCGATGGTCGGTCTCGCGGCCCAGCCGCGGGACGGCTGCTGCCGTACGCAGCGCCTCGAGGGCCCAGCTGCCCGCCGCAGCGGGCGCCCGGTTCATCCGCGCAGCAAGCTCCTCGCGCGGGACGATCACCTCGCGGCCCGCAAAGTCCGCCGGTCGCTCGCCCACGTACTTGGAAGCGTCGCCACCGCGGTCCGAACCGGCATCGATCCGTCCGCGGCCAGCGAAGTCGGCAGGGACGAGCCACGAGACTGCAGTCGGGTCGGACTCCCACAGCGGTTCCCAGACAACGGCGAAATCGTCGGAGCGATCAGCGACCTCGACGCGGAGCATGAACTGCATCGACCGCAGGTAGTCGACCAGTCCAGCGGACGTGCCGGGCTGGACGATCAACCACGTCGTCGCGCCATCGTCGACAACATGCAGCTCGTGCTCGACGTGACCGTGTGGGCTGAGGATCAGAGCGAGCGCGGAGTCCCCCGGCGCCAGCGCGCTGAGGCCCTGAGACGTCAGGTCGTGCAGCCACGTCAGCCGGTCGGGACCAGCCACCGTGACAACCCCACGGTTGGAGATGTCGACGACCGCCTGGCCGGCCGACAGCAGACGCTGCTCGCGCAGCGGATCGCCGTAGTGCCAAGGGATTCCCGCATCAGCACTGCCATCGGGCGGCGCAACCGGCACGGCCGCGTCGGCAGCCGGCTCGGTCATAGCTGGTCGTCCGCCTCGGCCTCGTAGGCACGGTCCTTGCATGTGACGCAGAGGCCATGCACGGACACGTGCGAGATATCGGTGCGGAACCCGTACTCAGCCTCGAGCCGGGCCACGAAGTCCTGTGCCACGGTGCCCGAAACGCTCTGCACCGTGCCGCAGCGATCGCAGACAAGGTGGATGTGAGTGTCCTCATCGACCGCGTGGTACGTCGGGGGACCGTGGCCGATGTGCGCGTGCGTGACGAGACCGACCTCCTCGAGGACCTCGAGCGTGCGGTAGATCGTCGACAGGTTCACACCGCTCGCCGTGAGCTGCACCTCGACGAGAATCTCCTCGGGTGTGCCGTGCCGCAGGCTCTCGACCGCCTCGAGGACAAGCTGGCGCTGCGGGGTGATGCGGAAGCCGTGATCACGCAGGCGGCGCTCCCAGCCCTCGGTCACGATCTACTCCTCGACGTCGACGGCCACGGCCGCCTCATTCGCCGGGGACAGGGTCGCGGCCAGATGGTTGACGAGCGGCTGTCCCATCGCGGCCATGTCGAATGTCCAGAGAAGGCGGCCCTCGACCAGGCCGTATAGGCGGCTGCCCCTCGAGTAGTCCTTGGCACTCGGTGAGCGCGAGATGACATCGGTCGTGAGGGTGGCGCGCGCGCCGGTGATGCGGGCATCCTCCAGACCGGTGACCTCAAGGTTGCCCAGCCAGAGCTCGGCATAGCCCGTCGGATGGGCAAGGGTCATCTCGATCTCGTTGTCCGGACGCGGCCGCCAGAAGCCGGCCTCGGTCGCCAGTGGCTTCACATGGTTGCCGTCGTCGTCGAGCAGCCAACTGCGCGACAGGTACGACAGGAACGGCCGACCGTCGGTGCTGAACAGCACCTCCTGGCCGAACCGGAAGTTCGCGATCGTGGGGTACTGCCCCGTGCCGACACCGACCCAGCGGCCAATCAGCCAGGACAGGGGTCGCAGGTCAGCGTGGACCTCGATCCCGGAGCCGTCCGGCGAGAGCACCTAGGCCTGCCCCTTGAACAACTTGTAGACGACGAAGAACGCGAACCAGCCGGCCGCGGCCATAGCCACGATCAGGAGTCCCGTGTAGAAGACCTCAACCATGCTCGAAGCCTAGCGGTGCAGCAGGCGCTGACCCAGCAGGTACATCTCGCAGCCCAGGCAGAAGCCGAAGGCGGCATTCAGGAAGGCAGCAGCGAGGGCGAAGGCGACAGCGACCGTCGCGACCACCGTGGCGCCCAGGAGGGCCGCAACGAGCGCCACCACGAGGAAGGCGAGGCCGACCGCCTGGGCGAACCGCGGCGGCGCGGCGTCCTCGAGTTCGGCGGGCGGGGAGAGTCGCGGCTTGATGACGGAACGGAAGAAGATGCCGTAGGGCTGGGCCTGCAGCCCCACGATCGCACCCAGCGCGAAGACGAGGGTCTGCCAGGCGATCAGGACGGTTCCGAACGTTGAGCCAGCGAAGATGAGGGCGAGCGCCAGCACGATCGTGGTCACCGCGGCGCCGAATCTCGGTCCACGCGGGTCGACCTGGGTTCGCGGCGAGCAGTCGAGGTCGGCACCCGTCAACACGTCGGACTTCGTCACATCGGAACTCATGGTGCCTCCCCTGCCTAGGTGACCCGAACCGTAACCGCACCTGACACGAAGCCGACCCGCCCCATTCCGCAGCAACGACCCCTTGGTTGCTGCGAATGATTCGCAGCCCCGCCGAACTAGATGGCGAAGTCCTCGGGGCCGCCCGGGATGATCTCGCCGAGCGCGGCGATGACGTCCGCCTTCCGGGGCAGGCCACTTGCATGCTTGCGCTGGATGCCCTGCGCATCCAGGAAAAGCACTGTCGGCGTGCGGCGGATATCGAGGGCCCGCACGAGGTCGAGGTGATCCTCGGCATCGATCTCCACGTGCGAGACGCCGGAGACCATCGTCGCGACCTCCTCCAGGATGCGCCGCGTCGCGCGACAGGGCTGGCAGAAGGCGCTGGAGAACTGGACCATCGTGGCCCGCTCCCCAAGCCGCCCGTCGAGAACGGTCACGAGCGCACCCACTGGCGCGGCGACCGGATCGGACTCGATATCGGCCAGCGGGTCGTCGTCGGATGCGGGCGTGATGCCGGACAGGCCGCGAGGAACCGCGGTCTGCTTGATCCGACCCGACGACCACCGGTTCCAGAAACCGAAGGCCGTCGCCGCAATCAGCACCCCGATGACGATCCAGACTCCGCTCACGTCGCGCTCAACCCTCCTGCACAGGCAGGCATTCCCGCGCCCATGCGCCGATCCGGTCGAGCGCCTCGACGGAGATGCTCGACTCGGCATGCCGGAAGCCCGGTTCGACCCACATTTCGGCGCGCACGCCGGAGCCCCTGGCCGAGTCGTGGATGGTGCGCGGGTGCTCGAGTGGGAAGTAGTGATCGATATCGCCATGGACGATGAGCAGCGGAATGTCGCCGAGCAGCGCCGCCGCTTCGTGCGGCGGCATCGGCAGCGGCTCCGTCCACATGCGCGAACTCACGCGCGTTCCCCGTGCGCGCATCACGAGGCGGCCGGGACGGGTCTCGACCAGCCAGTGCGCCACCCGCATGATGCGCGTGCCCCGGTAATACCAGAAGGCCGGCGCGCTGACACTGACGACGGCATCCACCCGTCCGGGACCACCAGTCATCAACGCCGCCTCGCGCAGGACGACCGCACCGCCCAGGGAGAAGCCGACCGTGACGACATCCCGGTAGCCGAGGGCACGGGCCCAGACCACCGCGGCCTCGACGTCGCGGACCTCCTCGTCGCCCACGGTGGTCGATCCACCCGACCTGCCATGACCACGCAGATCGATCGCGACGATCCCGCCGAAGGCCGACAGTCGCCCGATCACCTTCTGCACCCGCTCCTGGCGCCAGTTGCCCGTGAAGCCGGGCACCACCACGAGACACAGGTCGGTGCGGCGCTGCGGGTCAGGTACGTGGACAGCGCTGATGGCGACCCCATCGGTCGCTGTCAGGGTCTGCATCTGCCGCTCCGTCACCGTCCCATCCTCCCGCAGGGCGATGTCGACGAGGCCCGTGGCGTAGCCTTTCCCCCGGCGGCCCAGCGCCGACCCGACCCGGTCCGAGGAGGTGCACCACGTGCGACTGATCCTCCTGACCCGCGCCATGGAGCCCTCAGCCGAGGTGCTCCCCGCTCTCGGCCTGCTGGCCCACCACGTGCGCACCATGCCGGCCGAGGCCACCGCGCTTCTCAACGCGCCAGCATGCGATGTCCTCCTCGTCGACGGCCGCCGCGACCTGCCAGCCGTGCGCGGCCTGACCCGGCTGCTGCGCCAGACCGGCATCGACGTCCCCCTCATCCTGGTCACCACCGAGGGGGGCCTCGCCGCCATCCAATGGGACTGGGGCATGGACGACGTCCTCGTCGACACCAGTTCCCCCGCTGAAGTCGAGGCCCGGCTGCGGTTGTCCATCTCCCGCCTGCAGGACACGCTCGGCGCGGCCCCGGAGCTACCCGAGGAGATCCGCAGCGGCGAACTGCACATCGACGAAGGCACCTACACCGCCAAACTGCGCGGGCGATCCCTCGACCTCACCTTCAAGGAGTTCGAGCTGCTGAAGTTCCTGGCCCAGCACCCCGGACGCGTCTTCACCCGCGCCGTCCTCCTGCAGGAGGTCTGGGGTTACGACTACTTCGGTGGCACCCGCACGGTCGACGTCCATGTCCGGCGCCTGCGCGCCAAGCTCGGCATCGAGCACGAGGCGCTCATCGGCACCGTCCGCAACGTCGGCTACCGATTCGTGCCGGCCGGCACCGACGCCGCGACCCGCGCGGCGATGTCGGACGCGGAGGATTCCGCCTCCGTCCTGCCCTGATCGGCACCGGGTGACCGGCATCTTCCAGGTCGATGCCCGTCCGCGCCTCGACCCCGACACCATCACGCCGCTCGTTGCCCTCGTCGAGACCATCACGGACCACGATGGCCTGCGGCCGTTCTCCGAGCACGTCTGGCTGCACCTGAAGCAGGGCGGCGACGATCGCGGCCAGCACCTCGTGGCCCGCGACGAGCACGGCACGATCGTCGGCTACGCCCACCTCGATGCCACCGACCCGGTCGACGGGCCGAGCGCCGAGCTGGCCGTCAGCCCGGACGCGCGGCGACACGGCCTGGGGCAGCAGCTCATCGAGGTGCTGCTCGAGCACTCACCGGACGGCCGGATGCGGTTGTGGGCCCACGGGGAGCAGGCCGGCGCCGCCGAGCTCGCGGCGCGCATGGGGTTCGCGCGCGCCCGCGTCCTGTGGCAGATGCGCCGTTCCCTGTACGCACCGCTGCCCCGCCCCCTCGTCCCGGCCGGGGTCGAGATCCAACCCTTCCGGATCGGGGTGGATGAACAGGCCTGGCTCGACCTGAACGCCCAGGCCTTCGCCAGCCTGCCCGACCAGGGCCGCTGGGGGATCGACGATCTCACTCTCCGGATCCGCGAGCCGTGGTTCTCGGCTGCCGGCTTCCTGATGGCCTGGCGCGACGACCGACTGGTCGGGTTCCACTGGACGAAGGTGCACGGCGGGGGTGCCACGCACGACGGCCACCCGCACCAGCCCATCGGTGAGGTCTACGTGGTCGGGGTGGAGCCGTCAGAGCGCGGCAGCGGCCTGGGCCGGGCCCTGACCCTCGCCGGGCTCCAGCACCTGCGCGCCCTCGACCTGGGCCAGGCAATGCTCTACGTGGATGCGACCAACACCGCGGCCATCTCCCTCTATGAGGGCCTGGGATTCGCCAGGTGGGACACCGACGTCCTGTTCCGCCGGTAGACAAAACGACCGCCCGAATGCCTCAGACACCTCGCTGTGGGACGATCCGCAGGTGACCTCCGAGCCGACTGCTTCCCCCGTGCCCGCAGGGGCCGAAGAGCCCCTGCCTGCGAACCGCTTCCTCGATCGCGAGCTCTCGTGGCTGGCGTTCAACCAGCGGGTGCTCGAACTGGCGCAGGACGATGACCTGCCGGTGATCGAGCGGGCCAAGTTCCTGGCCATCTTCGCCAGCAACCTCGACGAGTTCTTCATGGTCCGCGTGGCCGGCCTGAAGCGCCGAATCGCGACGGGTATCGCCGTCCGGGCCGCCAGCGGCTACACGGCGCGCGAGGTCCTTGAGAGCATCTGGCAGCGGGCCTACGACCTGCAGAGCCAGCAGGCCGACCTCTTCGGCAACGTGATCATGCCCGACCTCGAGGCCGAGGGCATCAAGCTGCTGCGCTGGGATCAGCTCACCCCCAGCGAGAAGGCCGGGATCGAGCTCTTCTTCGACGCCAAGGTCTTCCCCGTCCTCACTCCGCTCGCCGTCGACCCGTCGCACCCGTTCCCCTACATCAGCGGCCTGTCGATGAACCTCGCCGTCGTCGTGCGCAATCCCGTGACCGGAACCGAGCTGTTCGCCCGCGTCAAGGTGCCGCCGCTGCTCCCTCGGTTCGTCGAGGTCGGACCCGCACGGTTCGTCCCACTCGAGGACGTCATCGCCGCACATCTTCATGCCCTGTTCCCCGGCATGGAGATCCAGCAGACCCACGCCTTCCGCGTCACCCGCAACGAGGACGTCGAGGTCGAGGAGGACGACGCCGAGAACCTCCTGCAGGCTCTCGAGCGCGAGCTCATGCGTCGCCGCTTCGGCCCGCCCGTGCGGCTCGAGGTCGAGGAGTCGATCGACCCGCATGTCCTCGAACTGCTGATCAGCGAACTCGGTGTCAACGAACTCGAGGTGTTCCGACTGCCCGGCCCGCTGGACCTCACCGGGCTGTGGACCATCGTCGGCCTCGACCGCGATGAACTGAAGCAGAAGAAGTTCGTCCCCAAGACATCGCGGCAGCTCAGCGAGGTCGAGAGTTCGACCGCGCCCGACGTCCTGGCCGTCATGCGCGAGCGCGACGTGCTCCTGCACCACCCCTACGACTCGTTCTCCACGAGCGTCCAGCTCTTCCTGGAGCAGGCGGCCCGCGATCCGCAGGTCCTCGCGATCAAGCAGACCCTGTACCGGACATCCGGTGACTCCCCGATCGTCGATGCCCTGATCGATGCGGCGCAGGAGGGCAAGCAGGTCCTCGCACTGGTTGAGATCAAGGCCCGGTTCGACGAGCAGAACAACATCGAGTGGGGCCGCAAGCTCGAGGAGTCGGGCGTCCACGTGGTCTATGGCCTCGTCGGCCTGAAGACCCACAGCAAGCTGTCGATGGTCGTGCGCGACGACGGCGACCAGCTCCGTCGCTACTGCCACATCGGCACCGGCAACTACCACCCGAAGACGGCTCGGCTCTACGAGGACCTCGGCCTGCTCACCTGCGATCCTGCCGTCGGCGAGGACGTGTCAAACCTGTTCAACGTGCTCTCCGGCTACTCGATGAACACCGACTACGAGCGCTTCCTCGTAGCACCG
>CAIVQM010000276.1 GCA_903908025.1 uncultured bacterium | reverse complement strand
CTCGCTCATCGTCGCTAGACGAATGTCGCTCGCTGGCACTGACGCGCCGAAGCGCATCGTGACCGCGCCCGACGCCTGCTCGCCATTCCGATCCTGCACGCCGGGGCGCACCTGCTGTGCACCGGCGCAGCGGGTGCCGCTGAGCCGGCAGGGAGTAACCCGCACGTTCATGTGACCGTCGTAGGAACGCGGCGTAGCGTTCGGCCATGACGACCACACCTGTGCGACACGTCCTCTTCTGGATCAACGCCGCTGCCGCGTGGTTCGGGGTGCTGGTGTCCTTCACCCTCAACGTCTCCGGGCACTACGTCGACCAGGTCGATCCCGCCAAGCCGACGATCCTCGGGAACGTCGCTGGCGGTATCGACACCCCCCTCGAACGCTTCCTCGACTGGATCACCTACTTCACGATCCTGAGCAACATTCTCGTCGCCGTCGTCGTCACGCTTCTGGCCGCACGGCCGGGGTTGTTCACCCGTAGCGACGGTGTTGGGGCTCTGTGGCGGACCCTGCGCCTCGATGGACTGCTGATGATCACGATCACCGGGATCGTCTACAACCTGCTCCTTGCCACCGGCGACAAGTCCGGCTGGGACCTGGTCAGCAACACCATGCTCCACATGGTCACTCCGCTCCTGACCCTCATCGTGTGGATCATCGCCGGACCGCGGGGGCTGATCAACGGTCGGATCATCGGGCTCTCGATGCTGCTGCCGCTCGCATGGGCAGCTTTCGCCCTCGTACGCGGAGCCGTCGTCGGTGCTTACCCGTATCCGTTCCTCGACGTGAGCAGCAACGGGCTGGCTTCCGTGCTCGTCTTCATCCTGGTGATCGTGGTCGTTGCCGTGGGCCTCGCCCTCCTCCTCATGGGGATCGATGCGGTGCTCCGCGCCACCGAGCGAACCGGGACCGCGTCACCGGGACCGGCGCCGGACACGGAAGACTCCACCCCATGACCGAATCCAGCCCCCGCACCGCTGTCATCACGGGTGCAGCCCGCGGCATCGGAGCCGCCACCGCACGACGCCTCGCCCGCGACGGATTCTCGATCGCCGTCATAGACCTCGACGAGGATGCGTGCGCTCCGATCGTCGACGAGATCCGCGCGGCCGGCGGACATGCACTCGCCGTCGCGGCTGATGTGTCGGCCGAGGCCCCCGTCGCGGCTGCTGTTCAACGCATCACGGCTGAGTTGGGTGCGCCGACAGTGCTGGTCAACAACGCCGGGATTCTCCGCGACAACCTGCTGTTCAAGATGACGCTCGACGACTGGGATGCCGTGATGTCGGTACACCTGCGCGGTGCCTTCCTGATGTCGCGTGCCGTCCAGAGCCACATGGTGGCCGCGCGATGGGGCCGGATCGTGAACCTCTCCAGCATCTCTGCCCTCGGCAACCGCGGCCAGGTGAACTACTCAGCAGCGAAGGCTGGGCTGCAGGGCTTCACCAAGACGCTCGCCATCGAGTTGGGCCCGTTCGGAGTGACGGCCAATGCCATCGCCCCTGGCTTCATCGCGAGTGAGATGACCGCTGCGACGGCCGAGCGCATGGGGATTCCGTTCGAGGAGTTCATGGAGATGGCGGCCGCCGACACCTCTGTGCGGCGAGTTGGGGTCCCCGACGATGTCGCGGGCACGGTGTCCTTCCTCGTGTCCGACGACGCCTCGTTCATCTCGGGGCAGACCATCTACGTCTCCGGTGGACCGACGATCTAGGAGCATCCGGCCTGAGCGCTACCGCGGCCGCCATCGCTTCCACAGCGCCGTCGCCGTGGACCGCGGTTTCCCGTCCCACCGCAACTCGACACCGACAGTCACCTCGTCCTCGTCGGCCGCGAGGATGACGGCACGGAGATCGGACGGCTCTGTGAGCGGTGCCGGGCGAAGGAACCGGACATCAAGCCCCGCTGTCACATACGGCATCAATGCCTCACCAGGCACCATCCAGCCGCGCCGCTCCGCTTCCAGCACGACAGCAGCGGCACTGTGGCAGTCGAGGACCGTCGAGATGATCCCGCCGTTGAGGTAGCCGAGGCCGTTGTTGTGCTCGGGCCGAGGCATGAACGTGGCCACGACCGCGTCATCTCCCGGATAGCTCCGCAGCTTCAAACCCTGCGCGTTCGCGTGACCGCAGCCGAAACAGGTGAGGTCCGGGTAGAGACGTTCCTGGATGCTCGGCCCAGACCTGCCCGCCATCGCGTCGTCCACCGTCTGCCTCTCCCGAACGCCGATTCCTGCCTATACGTGGGAACGTAGTGCTTGGGACGGTTGCTGTCTGGCCCCGCCCGACAGGAGGCTTGCATGGCGCACCATTTCGACCTCGCCACCGCCGCAGCACTTGTCGACGTAGTGGGCCGTGCTGACCGCGTCGTCGGTGAGGCAGATACGGCCATCGCCGCCGGTAGCGGAGATCTTCCCGTGTTCGCGACACCGGCGATGGTTGCGCTGATGGAGGCTGCCGCGTGCCACGCCCTCGCGGGCCACTTGCCGTATGACCTCACCTCTGTCGGCTCGCATATTGAGGTCGACCACCTTGCTCCTTCGCCCGTCGGTTCCGTCGTGACTGCGTACGCACGAATCGTCGAGGTCACCGGATCACGCGTGACGTTCGACGTTTCGGCCGAGCATGTCTGGGGCGGTGAGCACACTGAGATCGGTCGTGGCATCCACGTCCGCGTCGTCGTCGACCGCGAGCGATTCCTACACGCGATCTAGCAACCCGATGCCGAGTGGTCAGATACCAAGAGTTGATCGCGGGTAGGCCGCATCAGGATCGGTCATGACGTTGACGAGGTAGGGGATCCCGGACGCCATCGCGCGATCGATGGCTGGGCCGATCTGCTTCGGATCGGTCACGGTCTCCCCGCCGCCGCCCAGGGCGATCACCACTTCGTCGTATCGCGTCGGTGACAGGTCAGTGATGACGTCATATCCGTAGAGCATCCGCATCGGCTGCTTCTCGAGCCCCCAGCCGGCGTTGTTGCCGACGATCATCACTGCGGGAATCCGATGGCGGACGAGGGAGTCGACATCCATCAGCGAGAAGCCGGCGGCGCCGTCACCCAACAGCAGGAACAGCGGGGACTGCGGATGGACGAGGCCGGCCGCCAACGCGTAGCCCGGCCCGGTGCCGAGACAGCCATAGGGGCCGGGGTCGAGCCACCGGCCGGGCAGCTCGGGCTCGATGTACCGACCGGCGAAGGAGACGAAGTCGCCGCCGTCACCGATCACCACGGAATCCGCAGTCAGCCGGGGAATCAACTCGCCGTAGATGCGCGCTGGGTGGATCAGCGGATTCCCGCTGCGCAGATCAGCTTCATCGGCAGCAATGGCCGCAACGGCCGCATCATGGAGCGACGACACCCACGAGGCATCGGCCGCGGGGCCATCCGTCAACGCAACGAGGCTCGCGCGCAGGTCGCCAACAATGGTGCACGCCACCGCGCTTGCGCTCGAGCGCTCGCTGTCTGCATCCACGATGTGGATGACCTTCGCTGGCGGCTCGCCGAAACTTCCGTAGCCCAGCCGGAAGTCGAGCGGTGTCCCGACGACGATGACGACGTCCGCACCTTTGAACGCCAGCGAGCGTGCCCGCGTCACGAGATGCGGGTCGGCCGGCGGGATGACACCGCGACCCATCCCGTTGGCGATCACTGGCAGGTTGCGCGCGGACACCAGGGCTCGTGCCTCATCCACCGCATCGCCCATCCACACGCCACTGCTCAGGATCAGGACGGGATGCGAAGCCTCGGCGAGCAGTGCCCGCGCGGTCGCGATCGCATCGGGGTCGGGCGAGGCACCGCGATCGACGTTCGCCGCAGCCCGTTCCACGCGGGGTGCGGGCGCGAAGATCACGTCAATGGGGATGTCCCAGAAGACCGGTCCGGCGTGCGCCGACGCGGCGAGGTTGAATGCCCGGTCACCGTCGGCCCGGATCGCGTTGACGTCGTGTGTCGTCCATGCGGCCTTGGTGATGGGCTCGAGGATCGGTGGCTGGTCGAGCTCCTGCAGGGCCCCCTGCCCCCAGCGAGAGTCAGGCGACCGCCCGCCCAGCACGACCATGGGCGTGCCGTTGAAGTGGGCCGTGGCGATGCCGCTCACCGCATTCGTTACGCCCGGTCCCGCCGTGACGGCAGCGAACCCCGGGGTGCGGGTCAGCCGCCCAGTCGCCTCCGCTGCGAACACCGCGCTCTGCTCGTGGCGCACGTCGACGAGTCGCAGCGGCCCGCCGTGCTCGGCCTCACGTCGGTCCGGCAGCGACTCGACCCGGGCCTTGCCGCCGACCGCGGCATCGTAGACAGGGAAGATGTGAGCTCCGGAGAGCGAGAAGACCGT
Source organism: uncultured bacterium (assembly GCA_903908025.1). Taxonomy (GTDB): domain Bacteria; phylum Actinomycetota; class Actinomycetes; order S36-B12; family S36-B12; genus UBA10649. Next base: position 329 of record CAIVQM010000276.1, on the reverse strand, counting down.
CGAGACACCTGCCTCGCGGGCTGCTTCGATGATGTGCTCGCCACCGTGAACGGGATCCATGCGTGCACGGTACTGACTGAATCTATGATGTGGCGCGTGTCCGAGCCATCTGCACCCATCGACCGCTTCCGTGCCCAACTCCTTGGGCCGAAGGGCCGTTTCGCGATCATCGCCGGTGCCCTCGTCATCTGGCTGATGGACGCGGTGTTCTCCCGCTTCCTCATTCGCCGCGGCGCCGTGTCGGGCTCGAATGCCGACACCGTGATGGCCCTTGAGACGATCGGCACGGTCATCTTCGTGGTCACGATGATCGCGCTCATCGTCGCCCT
>CAIVQM010000275.1 GCA_903908025.1 uncultured bacterium | reverse complement strand
GTCGGGGACATCGGGGGTCGTCACTTCTTCGGGATCTCGCAGATCATCGACCCCCGTGGCCGCATTATTGCGACGACCGGATACGACAATCCGGGATTGGCGATCGCTGAGATCGATGTCGCGGGCGGCATTCATGATGCGTACAAATTGAACTCAGGTGCTCATCTGATCCGTGATCGTCGGCCCGACACCTATGCCGTTCTGGGCGGGCGGCTGGACGTGGAGATCGACGGTTAGGCCGCTGGCCCTGTCGAATCAACCCTTTACCACTACGAGGAAGGCCACCACATGTCACGGGATCCGCGACACGACATCCTGTTCGAGCCTGTTGCGATTGGCTCGAAAACGGCCAAGAACCGCTTCTGGCAGGTGCCCCAGTGCAATGGTGCGGGGTCAGAGAAGCCCGGGATGCAGGCCGCACACCGCGAGGTGAAGGCTGATGGTGGCTGGGCCGTGATCTTCACGGAGTCTTGTGTCATCACGCCGGACGCCGACCAGATCCCGGGTGGCGTGACTGCTCGCATCTGGGACGAGGGTGACATCCAGAACCTGAGCCTGATGACCGAGCGCGTTCACGCGCACGGAGCCCTGGCGGGCATCGAGCTCAAGCACGGGGGTGGGCTTGCGCAGAACGGCGAATCGCGATCCTCAACGCGGGGAGTCAGCCAGGTGCAGAACGACCTGCGATTCGCCAACACACCACATGAGATGACACGGGATGAGATTGGCCAGTTGCGTCGCGACTTCGTGGCGGCTGCCCTGCGCGCAGAGCGAGCGGGTTTCGACCTGATCAGCATCTACGCCGGTGTCGCCTCGCTGCCGGCATTCTTCCTCTACCCGTTCTACAACCGACGTTCAGATGAATACGGTGGTTCGTTCGAGAATCGCATCCGGCTGATGCGTGAACTTGTTGAGGATATTCGCGTTGCGGTCCCTGCGTGTGCGGTTGGTCTTCGATTTGCGATAGACACGCTCGAGGCGCCATACGGTTTGGGAGATCGCGGGATCCGTTCCGGCGACGAGGGCATCAAGGCGATTGCGATCCTGGATCCCTTGGTCGACTTCTGGGACATCAACATCGGCAGCATCAACTGGGGAGAGGACGCGGTCTCGTCGCGGTTCAAGGACACGAACTACGAAGCCGAGTACACCCGGATAGCCAAGACGGTGGCTACCAAGCCGGTCGTGAACGTGGGACGCATGACGAATCCCGACGTGATGGCCGAGGCAATCAAGTCGGGCCAGTGTGACTTCATCGGTGGCGCTCGACCCGCCATCGCCGATCCGTTCATCCCGAGGAAGATCGAAGAGGGCAGACTCGACGAAATCCGGGAGTGCATCGGCTGCAACGTCTGCATCTCCAAGTGGGAGTCGGGTTCGGGGCCGATCTGGTGTACCCAGAACGCCACGGCGGGCGAGGAGTACCGCAGGGGCTGGCACCCGGAGGTCTTCAGCCGGGCGAAGAACTCGGACAGCCTGGTGCTGGTGGTCGGTGCCGGTCCGGCCGGAATGGAGTGCGCGACGGTTCTTGCGAAGCGTGGGTACGACGGTGTCCATCTGATCGACGGGTCAGACTCTCTTGGCGGACATCTCAAGTGGACGACACGGCTGCCCGGGCTCACGCAGTGGGGACGGGTCACCGACTACCGCCAGATCCAGATCGACAAGCTCGATAATCTTGAATTCATTCCCAACAGGGTTCTCACTGCCGAAGATGCGCTTTCCTACGGGGCCGACTACCTGATTGTGGCGACAGGTTCCTCCTGGGCGAGGGATGGGCTCAACGGTGTCACGCAGCTCCCGATAACGGGGATCGAGCATCAGCCGGCGCTGACGCCAGAGGACCTGATGGTGGGTGGAGTGGAGATCCAGGGCGAGGACGTTGTCGTTTACGACACCGACGGCTACTACATGGGTGTTTCCTTGGCTGAGCACCTAGCAATGCAGGGTAAGCGAGTCGTGTACGTGACGCCCTGGGACACGATGGCTCCGTACATGCGAAAGACGCTCGAGGAGCAGCGCATGTACGAACGTCTGCTGTCTCTGAATGTGCGCATCATCACGCAGACGTCGATCAGCGAGATGTCCGAGAATCACGCCCACATCGAGAACCTCTGGACGGGACAGCGTGAGGACCTGTCATCCGATGCACTCGTTCTGGCAACACAGAGGGTCTCCGATGACGCCCTCTTCCGAGCAATCTCCGAGCCCGGCCGGTTAGAGGAAGCCGGAGTCAAGGGTGCGTTCCTCATCGGCGATGCCTATGCGCCGGTCATGATCGCGCAGGCGATCTTCCATGGCCACCGGCTCGCGCGGGAATTGGACTCGGAGGACCCAGCGACTCCACTGCCCTACATCCGGGAGCGTCGCCTAGCGGACCGGGAGACCTACCAGTTCGCGAACAACCCGGTGCTGTCGAGCACTCCCTGAGCGGTCCCTTGCGGATTCGCACCACAGCACCATCCAAGACGACGGGCACGAACTACTCGGCCCGCTACAACAGTGAAAGAGGATCCCATGACTGGCGCCACCCTGACGGACAAGCGAATCATCATCACCGGGGCTGCCTCCGGATTGGGGCGTGCCATGGCGATCATGGCGGCAGCTGATGGGGCTCACATGGCCCTCATGGACATCAACGCCAAGGGGCTGGACGAGACCATCGGCATGCTCGGCGATGCAACGGCCTTTCCGATCGTCGCGGATATCTCCGACTGGAATGCTGTGGAGACAGGCGTCAAGGAGGCAGTTGATCGCCTCGGGCGGCTGGATGCCGTGTGCAACGTGGCCGGGTGGGATGAGCCGGGACGCTTCTGGGAGCAGTCCCTTGAGTTCTGGGAGAAGATCGTCGCCATCAACCTGTGGGGAACGCTCTACATGTGTCGCGCCACGGTGCCCATCCTGATCGAGCAGGGTGCAGGAACCATCGTCAATGTGGCTTCCGATGCGGGCCGTGTCGGCAGCAAGGGCGAGACCGTGTACGCGGCCGCTAAGGGTGGTGTCATGGCCCTGACCAAGTCGCTCGCTCGGGAGATGGCGCCGTACAACGTCACAGTGAACTGCGTCTGCCCCGGGCCCATGATGACGCCGCTCCTGCAGGCCGAGATGGAGTCCACGCCGAAGCTGATCGAGAAGCTGATCCGCGCTATTCCTCTACGTCGAGTGGCCGAGCCGTCGGATGCTGCCGCACTCATCAGATTCCTCGCCAGTGATGGCGCCAGCTACATGACCGGTCAGGTGATCAGCGTCAGCGGTGGCCTCACGATGGTCGGCTGACCAGTGAGCTCGAGTCAGCGCACGAGCGCACGTGTGCACGATGCCAGTACGGAGTTCGCCGATCCGGATCAGGTACGAGCACTGCAGTGGTCCAAGTTGGACGGGATCATCCAGCGGACCCATCAGACCAACCCCTTCTATCGAGGGATCTGGGAAGCCGCCGGCGTCGATGTTGAATCGGTCCGGAACGTTGATGATTTCCAATCAGCCTTGCCCTGGGTGGATAAGTCGATGTTCCTTGCCGACCAGATGGCCAACCCGCCGGCGGGAACGAGGATCTCCACCGCGATCGACCCGGGGGAGGCGCTGGAGTACTACACGACCAGCGGCACGAGCGGCCGTGGCTCGGAATTGCATGCGCAGACGACAACTGAACTTGCCGCAATGGTTGACATGTACCGCTATGGATTCACCTGGGCAGGTCTGACGGCGGGTGAGAAGATGGCGCTCACGCTCCCCATCACCATGCTGGCGGGCGGACGAGTCGAATACCAGGCAGCTGTCGGATTCGGCATGTCGGTCCTTCCCATCGGCAACTATGACGCCGAGCGAAAGTTGGAGGTCATTCGGCAGTTTGCGCCGACGAGTCTCTTCGGCTCCACGACGTATTTCGCGCATCTGGCGGCGGTAAGTGACGAGCCCGTTGGCAACTCGAGTGTGCGGACCTTGCTGACCGGTCTCGAGGGAGTGGGACTGAGTTACGTCCAGCGGCTCGAGGAGGCCTGGGGTGCCCAGGCATTCGACCGCTTCGGGTGTGCGCAGATGAGGGCGGACTTCCTCTTCTCCTGTGAGCACGGATTCGGATCGGCGGGTTCACCAGGCGTGCTCCACGCGATTGATCCGTTCGTGCTCGTGGAGGTTCTGGACCCGGTCACGGGACTGCAGGTAGCCGACGGGGAATACGGCGAGATCTTCGTGACGAGTCTGTATCACCGCGATACACCGCTTATCCGCTGCCGTCTGTATGACGGGGGTATCTATCGTGCGCCCGGCAGCTGTGCATGTGGCCGTTCGTTCTCGGGTATCGAGGTGGGGTCCATCGGGCGGACTGATGGAGTCAAGAAGATCAAGGGCGTGAACGTGTACCCCCAAGCGGTCGACAAGGCCATCTTCTCCGTCCCAGGTGTTGAGGAATACCACATTCGGCTGTTCAGCAAGGGTGAGGCTGACGTCGCGCAGGTGACGTTGATGCTCGCCGAAGGTGAGGCGGGCTCGCCGGCGAAGCATGCCGAGGCTGTGGCTGAATCGCTCCGGCACGCGACGGGGCTGCGGTTCGATGTGGTTCTTGGCTCGGTGGAGCACAGTGAGTACAAGGTCGCACGGTGGACCGACGAGCGAAGTCGCGACTGACCATATGCGCACTCGCACTGAGAGGAAGAGTCGAGGGGGAACTGCATGAGCGAGGAAGTGACTCGCAAGCTCGGTGCACCGTCGCTCAGTATCGCCGCACCCGGTGTAGCCGTGGTCAGGCTCGAGCGTCCCGAGGTGCTCAATGCGCTGCGCCCAGGTGACTTGATCACCCTCATCGACCACTTCGAGCGGCTGAGCTGGCGCGACGATTTGCGTGCCGTCGTGCTGACGGGGTCGGGCAGGGCCTTCTGCGCAGGCGGTGATCTGCGTGCGCTCCAAGAGTTGACGACGCGCGAGACCGGCCACTACCTCTCGACGTACGCCTCCCTGGGGGATGCGATCTCGAAGGTCCGCGTTCCTGTCATTGCTGCGCTCAACGGCCCCACGTTCGGCGGTGGGCTGGAGTTGGCATGCATGGCGGATATCCGAGTTGCTGAACCTGCCACGACTCTGTGCTCAGCAGATGCGCCGCTGGGCCTCGTGCCCACGGGCGGATTGACGTGGCGGCTGCCTCGGATGATCGGGCACGGGCGGGCTTCGTGGATGATCCTCAGCAATGCGACGGTGATGGCGGAGGACGCGCTCCGAATGGGCCTCTGCGATCTGGTCGCGGACGAGGGAGCGTCGCTGAGCGCGGCGTTGGAGATGGCGAGCCGGATGGCAGCCTTCCCCCAGCGGGGGGTTGCGGAGACCGTGCACGCACTCCGGCTGTCCGCGAGAGCGACCTTGGCCATATCAGCCGCTTTTGAGATCGATGCGAACCGCCGGCTCCTTGGCGACGAGCAGACCAGACGCCGATTGGATGGTGCGCTGCGCAAGTCGGGATAGCCGCCGTGAGCCTTCCCAGACGCGCATGACGGCAGTTGCGGCGGGGTGAGCCACTACTATCGAGCGGTCGAACGATCGACGGGCGGAGGCAGAGGACATGGCGCGATCGGCTGCGAGTGCACGCACGGACAAGACCACGGGGGAACTCGCGTACGCGCGGGCCGTGGATCTCATGTTCGAGCGCGGCTACCACGGAACCTCCGTGCGTGATGTCGCACGTGCTGTCGGGGTGCAGATGTCGACGCTCTACCACTACTACCCGAGCAAGCAGGACTTGCTGATGGCGATCATGACCACAGCAATGCAGGAGATGACTGAGCGGGTTGCGGAAGCCATCGATGATCTGCCATCGGCTCGGGAGCAGTTGGCGGCGGCTGTGCACGCCCACATCATGTTCCATGCCGATCGCCTCAAGGAAGCCGTTGTTGCGGACACCGAACTCCGGTCGCTGGAGGGCGACGACCTCCAGCTGATCCTGGAGATGCGCGACAACTACGAGGGAATGTTTCGCGCGATCATCATTGAGGGGCAGAAGGCAGGTGAGCTCCGCGCAACGGATGCGCGGCTGACGACCCGAGCGATCCTGGGAGCCATCACCGATGTCGCCAACTGGTACCGACCCAAGGGACGCTTGACACTCAACGCGATTTCCGCAGAGTACGTGGGCCTCTTCTTTGAGGGGATCGCCGAGGTATCAGGTCCGTCTGCCTGAGCGATGGCGCACGTGCTTTCCGATGGGCACCTTTCAGTGCACGAATCCCTTGACGATCGATCGATCGATCGATAGGGTCGCTCTGCTGGAGCAGACGTGCGGTATCGACGGCAGCGCACATCGCTGGATTCGGGCGGTGTCATTGACGCGGCACGCCTGGTCCTGCTGATGAACTCCCGATCCCTAAGGAGCACCCCATGACCGCACCCCTCGCCGTCGACTTCATGTGTGGGCACTTCACTGAAGAGAACATTCGACGCAACTTCTTCGATAGTTCGGAAAGCGGGATCTTCGAGTCCATTGGGCGACTCAAAGACTTGCGTGGCTACTCCGTCAAGGAGTTCATGGCGAATCTCGAAGTGCTTGGGATCGGCCAGATCATCATTCCGACATTGCTGACGTGGGACTACTGGAATCAGCATGCGATCGAGGAGACGTACGTCTGGGAGGTTGCGGAGGCCCACGAGGAGTTCCCCGACCGGATCTTCGGCTGGTACGGCGTGAACCCGCGTAAGCGCATGGACGGTGTTCGCGAGATGGAGGACGCAATCCTGCACAAGGGATTCAAGGGCCTGCACATCCACCCGCACGGCTTCGGGTTGCCTCCGAACCACGCGTGGTACTTCCCGTACTACGCGAAGTGCGAAGAGCTGGGTGCCACCGTCACCGTGTCGATGGGTCACACACTCGATTTCATGCCTGGCGAGGTTGGGCGACCGATGCTCCTGGACGAGGTGGCGCTCTACTTCCCCAATCTGAAGATCGTCTGCGGACACACCGGCTGGCCCTGGGTGGAGGAGGCCATCGCGCTTGCCTCAAAGCACCCAAATGTCTACCTGGGCACCTCGGGCTATGCACCCAAGTACTGGCGTCCGGAGATGCTCCAATTCATGGATTCGCGTCGCGGGCGGAGCAAGACGATCTGGGGTACCGACTACCCGCTCGTGCGCCACGAGGAGAGCATGAAGCAGGTTAAGGAACTGGGTCTCAAGCCGGAAACCCTGCAGGCTGTCATGTCGGATAACGCCAAGCGGGTTTTCGGAATATGAGTTTGTCGCTCGAAGTTCGTCGGGACATCCAAGATGGCACCGTCTGGGTTGCGACAATCGCGCGACCCGAGCGCCGGAACGCACTCGACAACGAGACGATAGACGCGCTCGACGCGATGCTGCGAGAAGCAGCTACCTCGTCTGAGGTTCGCGCTCTGGTCCTCACGGGCTCTGGAACGGCTGCCTTCTGCGCCGGCTCGGATCTCAAGGCCGTGCGTGAGATGACAGCTGACCAGCGCATCGAGCACACGGCCCGTGGGCAGGCCCTCATGCGCTCGATCGAGGAACACCCGTGCCTTGTCGTCGCGGCGATCGAAGGATATGCGCTGGGAGGAGGTCTGGAACTCGCGCTGGCATGTGACCTTCGTGTCGCTGGGGCAGGTGCGCAATTCGGGCTGCCGGAAGTAACAAAGGGAATGCTGCCCGGCTGGGGAGGGACCTTCCGCCTGACGCGTGCGATCGGCCTCGCGCGAGCTCAGGCGGTGCTTCTCGGCGGAGTTCGACTCACCGCGGCCGAGGCGCTCGCCGCTGGACTGATCATGAGCGTGGTCGAGGAGGGCAGTGCCGCTCGTGCAGCGACGGAACTCGCGGCCAGCCTCGC
>CAIVQM010000274.1 GCA_903908025.1 uncultured bacterium | reverse complement strand
GCCGGGGAAGTCGAAGACGTTGAACTCCATCGGCTCGGAGCCGTCGGTCGGCGTGAACGTCATCGTCAGGGTGCCAGCGGACGGCACCTTGAAGTCGGTGGCCTTGTACTGGTCGCCGAAGGCGTGACGGCCGACGACGATCGGCTTGGTCCAACCCGGCACCAGACGCGGGATGTTCGAGATGATGATGGGCTCGCGGAAGATGACGCCGCCGAGGATGTTGCGGATCGTGCCGTTCGGCGACTTCCACATCTTCTTCAGGCCGAACTCCTCGACCCGTGCCTCATCCGGCGTGATCGTGGCGCACTTCACGCCGACTCCGTACTGCTGGATCGCGTGCGCGGAGTCGATGGTGACCTGGTCGTCCGTGGCATCGCGGTGCTCGATGCCGAGGTCGTAGTACTTCAGGTCGATGTCGAGGTACTTCACGATCAGCTCATCCTTGATGAACTGCCAGATGATTCGCGTCATCTCGTCGCCGTCGAGTTCGACGACCGGGTTCACAACCTTGATCTTGCTCATGCGTTCTCCTCCATTCGTTTCTCCCGGAATCCGGGACAAACACGCGATGCGGGGGCCTGCGGGGTTGGTCTTCGCCGATTGGTCCCGGTTTCCAGGACAAACGGAGGTGGGGTCAGAGGTCCTTGACGTCGCCCTGCTTGGTCTTGACTGCCTCGTAGGCCTCGACGAGCAGTGCCTTCTCGTCGTCGGTCAACGGGGTCTCGACCACCTTGCGGATGCCTTCGCGACCGAGCTCAGCCTCAACGCCCAGGTATGCGCCGGACAGGCCGTACTCGCCATCGACCCATGCACACACCGGCATGACCGCTCCGGAGTCCTCGTGGATCGCCTTGGCCATGCGCGCAGCCGCAGCCGAGGGCGCGTAGTACGCCGAGCCGGTCTTGAGCAGCGCCACAACCTCGGCACCGCCGTTGCGCGTGCGCACGACAAGCTCCTCGATCTCGTCGGCCGACAGCAGGTCGGACAGCGGCTTGCCGTCGACGGTGCATGCCGATGCGACCGGGACCATCGTGTCGCCGTGCGAGCCGAGTGTGAGGGTGTTGACCGACGCCACCGGCACACCGAGCTTCTCCGCAACGAAGTGCGTGAACCGCGCTGTGTCGAGCATGCCGGCCTGACCGATGACGCGCTTGTACGGGAAACCGCTGACGAGCTGCGCGAGGGCAGTCATCTCGTCGAGCGGGTTCGAGACGTTGACGATGACGGCCTCGGGCGCATGCTTCGCGATGTTCTCGGCAACGGATCGCATGATCTTCGCGTTCGTCTCGATGAGGTCCATCCGGCTCATGCCCGGCTTGCGCGGCAGGCCCGCCGTGATGACGACGATCTCCGATCCCGCAATGGCCTCGTAGCCCTCACCGTTCGGGCCGGTGGTCTGGCCGACGACCTTCGTCTCGAAGCCCTCGATCCAGCGGGACTGGTTCAAGTCCAGGGCCAACCCCTCGGGCTTGCCCTCGACGACGTCGGTGAGGACGACCGTCTCGAAGATGTCGTACTCGGCGAGCCGCAGAGCGGTCGTCGAACCGTAGAAGCCTGCACCGATTACTGAGACCTTGCCGCTGCGTGCCATGGCGAAGATGTGCCTTTCGGAAGGTTGGACGAGGGAGGAATCTTGACGTCAAGATATCGTAGGGAACCGAGTGGTCGCCCCCCGGACCGGCGGTCGCCACCCGCTAGGAGGGCGACGTGACGGACCTCACGCAATGGCTGCCACGGGCGGTGGCCGCCATCGACCGCTGGCAGGCACAGTACGACGATCCGGGAACCCATCCGAGCCTCGTGATCGACGATCGGTCCCTCGAATCGGCGTTCACCTCCCTCACCGAACGCCTCACCGACAACTACCCGTTCTTCAGCCCGCGCTATGTCGGCCAGATGCTCAAGCCCCCGCACCCGGCCGCCGTCCTCGGCTACGTCACCGCGATGCTCATCAACCCGAACAACCATGCCCTCGACGGTGGACCCGGCACCGCCGCCATGGAGAAGGAGGTCGTCGCCCGGCTGGCCACGATGTTCGGTCTCCCCCAGCACCTCGGGCATCTGACATCCAGCGGCACCATCGCCAATCTCGAGGCGCTGTTCGTCGCCCGCGAATCACATCCCGGCAAGGCCATCGCCTACAGCGCCGACGCCCACTACACGCACGCCCGCATGTGCCACGTGCTCGGCGTGGAAGGCATCACCATCACCTCCGATGATCGGGGGCGCATGGACCTGGATGCCCTCGACGAGGTCCTGTCGACGGGCCGGGTCGGGACGGTCGTGGCAACGCTCGGCACCACGGGGCTCGGTGCACTGGATCCCCTGCCCGGCATCGTCGCGTTGGCTCGCGCGCATGGCGCTCGTATCCACGTCGATGCCGCCTACGGCGGCTTCTTCGCTCTCATCGCCGACGACTCCCCCGACGGCGTCGCCTCGGCTCCGTTCGGCGCGACGGCGCTCGCGGACTCGATCGTCGTCGATCCGCACAAGCACGGTCTCCAGCCCTACGGCTGCGGAGCCGTGCTGTTCGCCGATCCCGAGGTTGGTCGGTTCTACGTTCACGACTCCCCCTACACGTACTTCACCTCCGACGAACTGCACCTGGGCGAGATCTCCCTCGAATGCAGTCGCGCCGGTGCAGCCGCCGCCGCGCTGTGGCTGACGCTCGAGGTACTCCCTCTGACTCCGGACGGACTCGGTGCGGCATTGCGCCCCGGGCGCCGAGGTGCCCTGACGTGGCACGACTTGCACCGACAGTCCGATGCCTTCAACGCCTACCAGCCGCCCGAACTCGATATCGTGACGTACCTGCCCGCTCGCACATCAATGTCGGCAGTCGATGCAGCTAGCCAGGCGGTGTTCCGGCAGTCCGGCGAGGGCGAACCAGGAGAGCAGATCCACGTGGCGACGTACGGAGTGTCACCCCAGCAGCTGAAGGCCCGCGGTCACGACCTGCGTGAGGACGCATCGGCCGCCCGCATCCTGCGCAGCGTGGTGATGAAGCCCGAGAGCGAGGCGGCCATCCCCGGCATCCACGCGCGACTGGAGTCGATCGCCCGCACCATTGCCTAACTCGGCGGCGGAACCCAGAACGTGAACACCGTCAGCCCGATTCCCAGTACCGCAAGCGTCAGTACATCGATCTTGCGTGACCGCACGACGAGCATTCCCGCGTCGGCATCCGGGAGGAGCAGGCGAAGGAACGCCGCCAGCAGAACACTGGCCGACAGGACGATCGAACCGCGACGGAAGTAGTCCATCGCGATCATCACCATCGCGACGGACACCCCGAGGAGCACCAAGGTGATCGGCCACTGGGCGAGCCACCCCGTGCGCGACTTGCGCAGGGGGACGACGTCGGCCATCGGCCGCTCGTCGGTCACAGACCCGCCGCCGCCTCGGCCGCCTCGACCACGTTCGTGATCAGCATGGCCCGGGTCATCGGGCCCACGCCGCCGGGCATCGGCGCGACGAAGCCGGCCACGTCCATGACATCGGGTGCTACGTCGCCGATGAGTCCGGCCTCGGTGCGCGTGATGCCGACATCGAGTACGGCGGCTCCCGCGCGAACGAGGTCGGCCGTCACGAGATGCGGAACGCCTGCTGCCGCCACGATGATGTCGGCGGAACGCAGGTGCGACGCGAGGTCCTTGGTGCCGGTGTGGCACAGGGTCACGGTCGCGTTCTCGGACTTGCGGGTCAGCAGCAGGCCCAGCGGCCGCCCGACCGTCACGCCGCGTCCGACGACAACAACCTCGGCGCCGTTGATCTCGACGCCGTAGCGCCGCAGCAGCTCGACGATGCCTCGAGGTGTGCACGGCAGCGGGGCGGGCTCACCGAGGACGAGGCGCCCCAGGTTCGTGGGATGCAGTCCGTCGGCATCCTTGTCCGGGTCCATCAAGGTCAGGACGCGGTTGGCATCGAGGTGCTTGGGCAGCGGAAGCTGGACGATGTAGCCCGTCACGGCCGGATCCTCATTGAGGCGTCGGATCTCGGCGTCGAGCTGCTCCTGGGTGATGTCGGCGGGCAGGTCAACGCGAATCGATGCCATGCCCACCTCTGCGCAGTCCTTGTGCTTTCCCCCCACGTAGGCCTGGCTGCCCGGATCGTCGCCGACCAGGACGGTGCCGAGCCCCGGGGTGATACCCAGCGCCCGCAGGGCGTCCACGCGCACCCGCAGATCAGCCTTCACCTGAGAAGCCGTGGCCTTGCCGTCGAGGATCACTGCAGTCATGCGTGCGATTCTTGCACGAAGCCTAGGTGCGACTGCGTCCGCGGGAGGCAACGACGACGGCCACGAATGCGAGCAGTACGCCCGCCACCAGATTCCAGACCAACTCGGTTCCGGACGTGGGTGCCACGACGTCGAGCGCCAGCGCGCCGAACAACTGACCGGCGATCGACGTAAGTGCGTAGACGAGCACTCCCACGATGGGGACGACCCACACGGCGATGGCGATGAAGATGATCCCGACGACACCGCCCAGATAGGCCCACCACGAGGCGCCGGTGAGGACTCCGGGGTCGACGTCGGTGAAGGCCCACGACACGCCGAAGGCCACGGCCAAGGCTGCTGTGCCGAGGAGGAAGTTCAGGAAGGTCGCGGACATCGGGTGCTGTGCGACCCGGGCGACGCGTCCGTTGATGGCCGCCTGGACAGCGATGAAGATGCCGGCGCTCAGGGCGAACAGCACGGCCACGATGGAGAGCGAGCCCGCTGACACCCGGTTCGAGACCGCGAGCGCGACCGCGGCGATCGCGAGGATTGCCGATGCGACGCGTGCCACCGTGATCGACTGCCGTCCCGCGGGTCCCAGCCCAACGCGGTCGACCAGCAGCGAACTGCCACTCTGACCGGCGACGATGGCGACCATGAAGATGGCGACCCCCAGAACCGGCACTGTGCCGCTTTGCACCGCGACGAAGTAGCCGCCCAGCACCCCACCCATGACCTGCCACCAGCGCAGCGAACCCGCACGCACTGCCGCGGGGATCCGAAGGACGCCCTCGCGGATCGACCGCACGAACAGCACCATGACGGTCAGGATCACGAGGCCCGAGCCGAAGCTGAACAGCGCTGCCTCGAGCCCATCACCGACGTGCACGGCCAACTGCCCGTTCATTCGCGACTGCAGGGCCGAGAGGGACCCGCCGACAAAGGCCAGGATGAGCGGCACGCTACGACGAACGGACACAGGCGATGTCACTCAGTGGAAGAAGTGCCGGGTACCCGTTACGTACATCGTCACCCCGGCGGCGCGAGCAGCCTCGAACACCTCCTCGTCGCGCACGGATCCGCCGGGCTGCACGACGGCGCGGATACCCGCGTCCAGCAGCACCTGAAGTCCGTCGGCGAACGGGAAGAACGCGTCCGACGCTGCCGCCGAGCCCGCCGCTCGCACCCCCGCCCGCTCCACCGACAGGCGCGCCGAGTCGACGCGGTTCACCTGGCCCATGCCCACACCGACCGCAGCACCGTCGCGAGCCAGCAGGATCGCATTGGACTTGACCGACCGGCAGGCCCGCCACGCGAACTCGAGGTCACGCATGGTGTCTGCATCAGCAGGCGCACCGCTGACGAGCTGCCAGGTGCCGGGATCATCGCCAGCTGCATCGACGGCGTCGGCCACCTGGACGAGCACGCCGCCGGAGATCGACCGCGATTCGATGCGCGTGCCCATGTGTGGGCCCGCTACCTGCAGGACACGCAGGTTCTTCTTCGCGGCGAGGAGTTCGAGCGCAGCCTCGCTGTAGGACGGGGCGACGACGACCTCGGTGAAGACATCAGCCATCGCCTCTGCCATCTCAGCAGTCACCTCGCGGTTGGCCGCCACAACACCGCCGAACGCAGAAACCGGATCGGTGTCGAATGCGCTCCGATAGGCCGAAGCGATGTCGGAGCCCACGGCGATTCCGCACGGGTTGGCGTGCTTGATGATGGCCACCGCCGGTTCGAGGTGGTCGAATGCAGCCCGGCGCGCGGCGTCGGCATCAACGAAGTTGTTGTACGACATCTGCTTTCCCTGCAGTTGCAGGGCGCCAGCGAGGGCTGGCTCATGGTGCGCTGACAGGTAGACCGCTGCCCGCTGGTGCGGGTTCTCGCCGTAGCGCAGCACATCGCCGCGATGCCAGGCTGCGCCCATCCACGTCGGGAATCCGTCGCCCTCGGGATCCGGCGCGACGACACTGCCAAGCCACGTGGCCACGGCGATGTCGTAGGTCGCGGTATGGGCGAAAGCCTCGACGGCCAGTGATGCGCGCTGCTCAAGGGTGAATCCGCCAGCAGCGACCGCGTCGAGGACGTCGGCGTATCGCATTGGCGACGTGACGATCGCAACGTTGGCGTAGTTCTTCGCTGATGCCCGCACCATGGCGGGGCCACCGATGTCGATCTGCTCGACACACTCGTCGACGCTCGCGCCGGACGCAACGGTCTGCTCGAACGGGTAGAGGTTCACG
>CAIVQM010000273.1 GCA_903908025.1 uncultured bacterium | reverse complement strand
AGTCGCCCTCATCGGGCTGATCGCCTTCCCCTACGGGTCACCACCGTGGGAGTTCCTCCTCCTGTGCTCCTCCCTCGTATCCCTGGTACTCCTGTTGGGCGCCGCTCTGACGATGCCCCCCGGCGCCCGCTCCATTTGGTGGCTCCTGCTCGCCTTCCAGATCATGACCTTCGCAGCGATCGGACCACTCAACTACCACGATCCGGCCCCTGGAGCCGAGACTGCGTTTCCCGCCGGGGCCGACATCCTCTTCCTCGCCGCATACATCCCGGTCTTCGTGGCTCTCGGCATTCTCATCCACCGTCTCAACCCCGGCCGCGATCGAGAAGCGTGGATCGACTCGTCGATCCTGACCGTCGCGGCCGCATCCATCTTCGGGCTCTTCCTCGTCGTGCCTGTACTCGACAACCCGGGCCTCGACGGCTGGGCCATCGCCGTCGGAGCTGCCTACCCGTTACTCGATCTCGCCGTCCTGAGCAGCCTGATCTGGCTCCTCGTCGGCGGCGGACGCCCACAACCCGCGATGGCTCTCTTAGCCGTCTCGTTCGGATTCACGCTTACGGCGGACGTCGTTCGCGATGTCACCATGGTCATCCCCGGCGCAGATGTCGCGCACAGCTGGTTGGACGCGGCTCACATCGCGGCACTCATGGTCATGGCGGCCGCGGCGACACTGCCAAGCGCGGAGTCCTTAGCGAGACCGCGACAGCGCCCCGACTCTCGCGTGACGACGACGCGTCTGGCGATTCTGGCGATCGGTGTCATCGCCGTTCCGTCACTCGTGGTCGTTCGGCTGTGGGACAGCACTACTCAGCCCACTCTGCTCCTGGCCCTGGCCGCCGTCGCGGTCATCATCCTTGCCGTCATGCGGATCCAGATTCTCGTCACCGCGATCGATCGTCAGCGCCAGGTGACCGAGCTGGTGCTTGACTCGGCTGGCGACGGGATCGTTGGACTCGATCGCGAGGGCTTCGTCCTCTTCGCGAACCTGTCGGCCCGCCGCATGCTGCGTTGCCGCGAGAGCGACCTGCTCGGGCGCCGGTTCCACGACATCGCGCATCACGAGCATCCCGACGGCACACCATTCCCCTGGGCGGATTGCCCCGTCCGTGAAATGGTCAAGAACGGCAGCGCCGGTCTGATCCCCGACCAGGTCTACGTGCGGCGAGACGGAACCACCTTCCCCGTCGAGATGATTACCTCACCCCTTCTCGTGGATGGCACCGTTACGGGCGCGGTGCTGTCGTTCCGCGACGTGTCCGAACGTCAGGCGATGGAGCAACTGAAGAACCAGTTCGTGTCGGTGGTGAGCCACGAGCTAAGGACTCCCCTGACATCCATCAAGGGCAGCCTCCAGATGCTCAACTCCGGAATCGTCGGGCCACTCAATGAGGACCAGCAGGAACTCATGGAGATGGCCGTCAACAACAGTGAGCGACTCGGGCAGCTTGTCAATGACATTCTGGATCTCGAACGACTTGATGCCGGGCGGATGCCCTTGACCCCTGCTGACGTCAGCGCTGCATCACTGGCCGATCAGGCCGTCACGAGCATGACCGGGGCGGCAACGGCCGCCGAGGTCACGCTCAGCTTGGTCGATGCAGGAGATGCCGGTGATCTGACTGTCCACGTCGACCCCCACCGGCTGGTCCAAGTGCTTACGAACCTGCTGGGGAACGCCATCAAGTTCAGCGACCGCGGATCAACCGTGACGGTGTCGGCGACTCGCGTCGACCACGAGGTGCACATCAGCGTCGCCGATAGAGGACGCGGCATTCCCGTTGAGCAACTCGACTCCGTATTCGACCGGTTCGGCCAGGTGGAGTCGGGTGACTCACGACGCGAAGGCGGCACCGGTCTGGGACTCGCGATTGCGCGCGAAATCATCACCCGGAGTGCCGGACGCATCACGGTCGAGAGCACCCTGGGTGCTGGCAGCACGTTCACCGTCGTGCTGCCCAGCGCGGTGCCTCCCGATGCGGACGGAGACGAAACATGAGCAGGAAGATCATCGTTGTCGACGACGACGATGACGTGCGACGGCTCGCCGTCATGAGCCTCACCCGCGTCGGAGGACACGAGGTGCGCGCCACTGATTCAGGTGCGGCCTGTATCGCCGCGCTGGCCGATGAACTGCCCGACGTCGTGGTGCTGGACGTCATGATGCCCGGGATGGACGGACCGGCAACACTCGCCGAGATCCGCGCCGGATCACGGACGTATGCCGTCCCCGTCATCTTCCTCACCGCCGGTGTCGGGGAAGCCGATGTCGATCGCCTGCGATCCCTTCCCGTCGCCGGCGTGCTGCGGAAGCCATTCGACCCGATGACGCTGCCGGCGCAGGTCGCCAACCTGCTGGGCTGGCCGGACGCCTCGGCCTGAGTCGACGGGACCAACGTAGGCTGCGTATGTGCGCCGTCCTCCCCTCGTCCTCATCCCCGCCATCTCGCTGGCCGTCCTCCTCGCGGGCTGCAGTGCGACTCCAGCAGCGCAGCCGTCGACCGGCCCGTCACCCGCCATCAGCCCCACCCCAGCCCCGTCCGCGTCTGCCATGCCATCACCCTCACCCTCGCCCACGGCGACTGTCGGCCCGGCCGTCCGCATCCCCGGCACCATCACCGGAATGCACGTCGCCGGTGTCCAGGACGGCGCGTGGCCGGATGGCAATGTTCCGTTCAGGTCCCTACGTCTATGGGATGCGGGTACGGCCTGGTCGCAGGTCGAGTCGGTCAAGGGCCAGTACAACTGGACGCTGCTGGACAACTCGGTGAAGAACGCCGAGGCTCACAAGGTCAAGGACATCCTGCTCGTTCTCGGCTCGACACCGACTTGGAACGCCAAGCGGATCAAGCCCGGCGACTACCCCGTCCCCGGCGCCGCTTCGGCACCGAGGAACGTGAGCGCGTGGGACGCTTTCGTCCGTGCCGTCGTGACGCGTTACAAGGGACGCATCACCTCCTACCAGGTCTGGAATGAAGCCAGCCTCGCGATGTTCTGGAATGGCACCCCCGAGCAGATGGCCGACCTGACCAAGCGCGCCTCAGACATCATCCACGCCATCGACCCGAAGGCGACTGTTGTCGCCGCGAGCACCACGGTGCGACTCGAGGGAGCGTTCACCCGCTTCTTCACGCGCTATCTGGCAGCGCTCGCCGCCCTGGACTGGCCGGTGGACGTGTTCGCCGCCCACATGTACCCCGCGAGCAAGGGCACGACCGACGAGCGGGTCGCCTACATCACCCAGGTGACCGATGCTCTCGCTGCAGCGAATGCACCTGACCTGCCCATCTGGGACACCGAGCTGAACTACGGACTAGCCGGACCTGGCCCGGATAACCCGCATCTGGCCATCACGGGCGCGACAGCGCGTGACTGGGTCGTGCAGACGGCCTTCGACTCGCTGGCACTGGGCATCGCCCGCACCTACTGGTACATCTGGACGCCCAAGCCCTACCCGCTCCTCGGACTGCAACTGACGAATGACTCCGGTGGCGTGCAGGGGCTTCGCATTGTCGAACAGTGGGCGGTCGGCGCTACCACCACCGGCTGCACCGACGACGGCTCCGTCACCACCTGTCCACTCGACCGTGACGGTGTCCCATCACTTGTCGCGTGGGCCGATGACGAGTCCGGCACGCTGCCCGCACCAGCGGGGCTGGCACAAATCTGCGCAACCAGCAATGAGTGCGTGCCCATCACTGGAGCAATCAGCCTGACGGAGACTCCCGTCCGCCTGACGCCGTAACGCGAAGGTCTACCCCGGCGCATTGGCCCCGGGGATCAGGTTGATCGCACGACTCAGGGTGATGACGATCGTCAGCAGGGCTGTCGACGACTGCACCGTGAACAGGATCTTCACCCGGTGCGTAAGCGGCATCGTGTCCGTTGGGCTGAAGGCGATGATGTTCGTGTAGGCGGTGAAGAGGTAGTCGATCAGACCGGGTCGCCACGTCGTCGGTGCTGCCTGCTGCGGGAACAGGAAGTCGGGATTGGTGACCTGACCCGCCAGACGAAGAACCGGTCCCCCACCGTCGATCCACCAGTAGACGAGCCCGAAGCTCAGGACGTTGATGGCGAGATCGGAAGACGTCGTGTAGGGAAAGAGTGTCTTCGCCTGTGTAGATCTCGGTGGTCGCCGGATCATT
>CAIVQM010000272.1 GCA_903908025.1 uncultured bacterium | reverse complement strand
CTGATCCGTGTCAAGGATTCCGGACAGTCTCTCGATTGATTCCTTCTGGTCATCAGGCCGCGAGTGCGGCGCTGCGGTAGTCGTTGAGGGCTTGCGCGGGGGTGCGGTAGCCGATCGATGAGTGCATGCGCTTTCGGTTGTAGAACACCTCGATGAACTCCGCGACCGCGAACCTGGCGCGCGCCTTGGTCGCGAAGACGTACCGGTAGTACATCTCGTTCTTCAACGTCGCGAAGAAGGTCTCGGCTGCGGCGTTGTCCCAGCACACGCCCGTGCGTCCCATCGACCTGCGCACGCCGATCTTGGCGCAGTACTTCGCGTAGTCTCCGGACGCGTATTGCGTGCCTCTGTCGCTGTGACAGATCGCGTTCGGCTGCAGATGCCCGTGCAATCGTGCCATCTCCAACGCGTCGACGATCAACGTCGTGCGCATGTGGTCGGCGATCTGCCACCCGACGACCATCCGCGTGGCCAGGTCGATCACGGTCGCCAGATACAGCCAGCCCTGACCCGTGCGCAGGTAGGTGATGTCACCGACCAGCCTGGTACCAGGCTGCTGGGAAGTGAAGTCCCGCTCGATCAGGTCGACCGGGTACTCATCATCAACGCCGTGCACGGTGGTAACCCGATACGCGCGTGGTTGCACGGCTTTCAAGCCCATCTCGCGCATCAGGTCCGCGACCAGGCCGACACTGCACGCGGTCCCACGGGCGTTCAGCTCACGGGCAATTCGCCGGCACCCGTAGGTCTGCCGGAACTCGGTGAACACCTCGCCCACAAGGACCGCCAATTCCGCGCGGCGCACGGCGGTCGCGGTCAGCGCGCGGCTGCGCCATTCATAGAAGCTCGACCTGGGCACGTGCAGCATCGTGCACATCCACGCGATCGGATAGTTGGCCTTCTCCGCATCGATCAACGCGCAGCGCTCGGCTACGGTTGCGTCTTGGCGAAGAAGGCCGCTGCTTTTTTCAGGAACTCGTTCTCCATCCGCAACCTGCGGATCTCGTCTTCCATCTCGGCCACGCGGGCACGCTCCACCGGGGTCAGGGCCTTCTCAGGCTCAGGATTGGACTGCTTCCACTCGTTCACCCAATTGCCGAGAGTGCCCTCGTTGATCTCCAACTCGCGGGCAATCTCAGCGATCGGGCGACCCGTCTCGATCACGAACTGCACCGCCTCAGCCTTGAACTGAGGCGAGAACTTGCGCTTCATTCGGGCCACAGACCCATCCTCTCGTCAGGAGAGAATCTGTCCAAGATCCTTGATACACGTCAGGCTTGTGTGCCTGCGCGGTTGACTCTGCATGGTTCTCCCTGGGTGCCGACATCGGTGCGTCACAGTACGCCCTGCCGCACCGGTCAGAGGCTGATCGCGCGATTCTGCATGCGCCTGGGCAGCGACGAACGAGCCGACGCCGAGCCGGGTATGCGTCGGCCTCACGATCCACGGCCAGACCTTGCGGTTCACCGAGTAGGGGAGCCGGATCGGACCCCATCTGGCGGCTAGGCTGGGCGCACTCCGCGGGGGCGGTAGCTCAGCTGGTTAGAGCCCCGGACTCATAATCTGGTCGTCGTCGGTTCGAGCCCGACCCGCCCCACCCCTTGCGCTGAGTAGTGCCGCCTGATGCTTGACACTCCTCTGATGTTGGTGGAGCTGAGTGTCATGGAGCAGAGGTATCAAGCGGTGTCGTTCGTGGTCCACGATGGTGAGTCGGTCGTGGAGGTGGCGCGGCGTTTCAATGTGTCGCGTCAGACGGTGCATGCGTGGCTGGCCCGGTATGAGCGGGGTGGGCTGGCGGCGTTGGCGGTTAGGGGGGGGCATAACACGGTAGGTACACGGTGGGCGGACTACTGATGTCCGCCATCGCCGGACCCAGCCGTCTGAATTCCGGTGAACCCGGATCACATCATGAGGCCAACCGAAAGCAGGACGGACCCTCACTGAAGAACTTCGCGTTGTGGACGGATAGAAAGTACGGAGAAGGGCCCGGCAGATTTGCCGGGCCCTTCTCTCTGACTCAGTTGGGACTCACATCATGGCCGAGCACAGAGCATTTTGCTCGCAGTAGTGCCCGCAAGGTGTCCCCTTGCCTCCTAGATTTCCTCAATGGGGCCATCTGTTGAAAAGCGCCTGAGGACGTTCCCGGTGAGCTTCGAGACGTTGTTCTCGTATTCATTCCAGGAGTGGGTTGCACACCAGGACATTGAGGAACTGCTGAACATTGCCCCTCCTTTCCCGGTCGAGAAGTAGACGATGTCACCACGTACCGACGGGTGCTCCGGTCCATTCATGCCGGAGTGCACGAAGTACTGCTCCTCAGGTACGAGACCCCAGTTGGGCGTATGTCCGTAGGAGCTTGCCACGATCATGGTGTTCGGTGGGGTGCCCAGGAGCTGGTCGTATCGGTCGACCTCGAGGCCTGCGGCACCGTTGCCCACGAGCCCGAAATCGCCAATAACCTCGCCCTCACCGATTCCCTCGACCATCCAAGCGAGCCTGGGGTCCTTCGCATCCGGCATCTGTACGAATCCGCATGACACGTCGAGGCCGTGGGATGTGTAGACGACACCCCAGACTTTGGCGGATGCGCGGCCGCGCATGCGCCAAAGTCCGCCACGCTCACCGCTCGTGCTGTGGTAGAGCTCCCCGGGTCGGGCGCGCCATGCTTGATCGCCGGACTCGCCCTTTCGAATCTCCATCACCCAAGGCTTCTTGGGATGCTGGGAGGCGATCCAGTACATGCCGTTTCCCGCGAGGTACATTCCACGGCCGCCTTCGGCCAAGTAGTCCTCCCACGACTCGATCATCTCGCGCGTGTAGTACTCGGGGTGTGATCCTGTGACCACCACGTTGTAGCGACGCAGGAGTTCGACTCCCTCATCCATGAGGTCATGATCCGTGGCGATGTCGAACTCAAAACCCTCCGATGTCAGCCAGTCGACCAGTTGCAGGTCTGCCGGGAACTGCCATACAGAGCCAAACTCGTGGCGGTAACGGGGACGCATGTTGAGGATCGGGCGTCGCCACGACGTGTACTGACAGCCTCGCCCATCAATGTGGTAGTCGTAGGTGGAGAGGCCGTAGATCCATGGCCTCTCGTTTAGTTCGAGGTCGGTCTCCTCGAGCACTGCGACGTGGCCCATGATTGCCTGCGCACTGGGCGCATTCTGCATCACCTGGGTATTCGCGTAGGCCAAGTAACTGACGGTCGGCATCAGGAGAAGGATTTTCGCTGTTGCCGTGCCTCGGGGCGGCCGAACGAAGAACGGAATCCAGTCCTCGTTTTCACCCTGAGTCAGGCGGATGGCGTAGCAGCCGCTGGCAAGACCATCGGGCACCGTGAGTTCAAAGTCCTCGGCCCAACGTGAGTCGTCCAAGGAGTCCTCGTGGAACCAGATGGCGCCGTATTGCTCAGGTGCATGCACGAAGTGCTCGGCGATGCCAGCCCAGTTCCAGCCCGTCATGGCTAAGTCCG
>CAIVQM010000271.1 GCA_903908025.1 uncultured bacterium | reverse complement strand
CACGAAAGCGGTCGCTCATCAGACCTCGCCGACCCGGGCACTGATGCTGCCGCCGCCGCGGCCGCGCAGTGCCTCGCGCACAGCGGTGACGGACTCGAAGAAGGATTCGGCCTCGCGGGTGTCCTCGGTGCGAGAGCCGAGGTTGACGTCGATGATGTGAGTGATGCGGCCGGGACGGGCGGACATGACGACAACCCGGTCGGACAGGTAGACCGCCTCCGGGATGGAGTGGGTGACGAAGATGATGCTCTTCCCGGTCTCCTCGCGGATGCGCAGCAGTTCGTTCTGCATGCGCTCCCGCGTCATCTCATCGAGGGCTCCGAACGGCTCGTCCATGAGCAGCAGCGGGGGATCGACGGCGAGCGAACGGGCGATGGCGACACGCTGCTGCATGCCTCCGGACAGCTCCCACGGGCGGTGGGTGGCGAAGTCGGCGAGCTGAACCATCTCGAGCAGTTCGCTGGCCCGCGCCTGCCGCTTGTCCTTGGGCCAGCCCTGGAGCTCAAGTGGAAGCTCGACATTGCGCTGGACGGTTCGCCAGTCGAACAGGGCGGCCTGCTGGAAGGCCATGCCGTAGCGCTGCTCCTCGCGCGCCTTGGCCGCCGGCATGCCCGCCACCTGGACATTCCCCTTCGTG
Source organism: uncultured bacterium (assembly GCA_903908025.1). Taxonomy (GTDB): domain Bacteria; phylum Actinomycetota; class Actinomycetes; order S36-B12; family S36-B12; genus UBA10649. The sequence continues at coordinate 2,479 of CAIVQM010000271.1, read as the reverse complement.
GCGTGGGTGAGATCGGCGATAACGCGGAGCAGCGTGCTCTTGCCACATCCGGACGGGCCGATCAGCGAGACGAACTCGCCCGGGGACACCGTGAGGTCGATGTCCTGCAGTGCGGTCACCTCGTTGGCCTGGCCCTCGTTGAAGACCTTCCAGACACCGGATGCCTGGACCGCAAGCTCGCTCGTTGTGGTCGTGGTCATGCGGGGCCCTCCTTGGGCAGGTTGCGCGTGAGGTAGACGTCGAGGGCGGTAACGAGGGAGGCGGCGACGAGACCGAGGGCGATGGCACCGAAGACGGCGACGTAGACCTTGGCCGGCTGCGAGGTGGTCTCGCGCGCGTACTCGATGATGAGGCGACCGATGCCACCGCGCACCCCAGTGGAGATCTCCGCGACGACCGTGCCGACGACGGCCGCGGCTGCGGAGACCTTCATCGCGGGCACGAGGTAGGGCAGGGAGGCCGGGAAGCGGAGCTTCCACAGGATCGCTCGTGGTGTGGCCGCATAGGAGCGCATGAGCTCAAGGGCGGTGGGTGTGGGGGCTTTCAACCCGCGGAGGGCGCCGACACTCATCGGGAAGAAGGCGAGATAGGCCGCGATGAACATGACGGAGTAGGTGGTGTTCCACTGCACCGGCCCCAGGCTGAGCCGGTTGCCGATGCCGGTGATGAGAGGAGCGAGCGCGATGAGCGGCACGGTCTGCGAGGCGATGACGAAGGGCAGCATCCCGCGCTCCATGAACGCGAAGCGCTGCATGACGATGGCGAGGATCAGGCCGATCCCGACACCGATGACGAAACCGCCGAGTGCGATCAGGAGCGAGTAGCCGGCAGCCATCACGACAGCTTGGAAGACGGTCGTGTCAGATCCACGCACCTCGGGCTGGGTGAAGCCGCTGGCCATCGTCCACACATGCGGCATGGAGGTATCCGAGGTGTTGAAGGGCAGGTCCATGACGGAGCCCAGCCACTTGACCAGTTCCCACATCAGGATCGTGAGCAGGATCCCGGCGAGGGCCCAGAGCAGGCCGATGGCCCCGCGGCGGACACGTCGGACGACGTTGCCCTGCCGTCGGGGGCGCTCGGCGGTGGCTGCTGGCACAGCCGCATGCTCTGTCACGAAGGTTTCGCTCCTGTTTCGGGCCTGTTAGGCGTGGCTGGATTGATCAGGATTTCGCCTTCACGTGCTCCTGCACCGCCGGAATGATCTTCTCGCCGTACTGCGCAAGTGTGTGGTCCTTGTCGTCGTGCTGGAGGTAGACGGCGAACTGGTTGACGCCCAGCGCCCTGAGCTCCTCGATCCTCCGGATGTGCTCCTCAGGCGGCCCGATGATGCAGAAGCGGTCGACGATCTCGTCGGGCACGAAGTCGGTGTGCGTGTTGCCGGCCTGGCCGTGCTCGTTGTAGTCGTACCCCTTGCGGTTCTTGATGTACTCGGTCAGAGCCTGCGGAACTGCGCCGCCACCCTCGCCGTAGCGCTCGACGATGTCGGCGACGTGGTTGCCGACCATGCCGCCGAACCAGCGGAGCTGGTCGCGGGCGTGTGCGTGCGCCTCGGGGGAGCCGTCGGTGACGTAGGCGGGAGCGGCCACGCAGATGTAGACATCCTCAGGGTTGCGGCCCGCTGCCGTAGCGGCGTCGCGCACTGCGCCGATCGTCCACTCAGCGATGTGCGGATCAGCGAGTTGCAGGATGAAACCGTCGCCGACCTCGCCGGTGAGCGCAAGGACCTTGGGTCCGTAGGCGGCAACCCACACGCCCGTGCGGCTGGTGCCTGCCCACGGCAGACGCAGTTGGTTGCCCTTGTACTCAATGGATTCACCGTTGACGAGCCCCTTGACGTCAAGAACCGCCTGACGCAACTCGGCGACCGACACGGGCTTGCCGTTCGTGACGCGCACGGCCGAGTCTCCGCGCCCGATGCCGATCACGGTCCGGTTGCCGTACATCTCGTTGAGGGTCGCGAAGACGGATGCCGTGACGGTTATGTCGCGAGTCGCGGGGTTGGTGACCATGGGTCCGACGATCACCTTGCGTGTCTCGTCGAGGATCTTGCTGTAGATGACGTACGGCTCCTCCCACAGGATGTGTGAGTCGAACGTCCACACGTACTGGAAGCCGTAGGTCTCCGCACGCTTTGCCAGGTCGATCACCCGCGCGGCGGGCGGAGTGCACTGCAGAACGACGCCGATGTCCATGTGTCGCCTTTCGGTTCGTGGGGGAGGAGCCGGGATCAGCGGGTTCGCGGGAACCCGAGGTCGACGGACGAGGTGGAGGGATCGGGCCAGCGGGAGGTGACGGTCTTCGTGCGGGTGTAGAACTCGACGCCGGCAGGCCCGTAGATGTTGCTGTCGCCGAAGATCGACGCCTTCCACCCGCCGAAGCTGTAGTATGCCACGGGCACCGGGATCGGGACGGTGATGCCGACCATGCCGACCTTGATCTCGTACTGGAACTGACGTGCGGCCCCACCGTCGCGGGT
>CAIVQM010000270.1 GCA_903908025.1 uncultured bacterium | reverse complement strand
CGCCTTCGGCGACCAGTACAAGGCCACCGACTTCAAGGTGCCGTCCGCTGGCACCCTGACGATGACGTTCACGCCGACCGACGGCTCCGAGCCGATGGAGTTCAACGTCTTCGACTTCCCCGGCGCCGGGGTCGCGATGGGCATGTACAACCTCGACGATTCGATCCGCGACTTCGCCAGGGCGTCCATGCGCTACGGCCTGAACCGCAACTACCCCGTCTACCTGTCGACGAAGAACACGATCCTGAAGGCCTACGACGGCCAGTTCAAGGACATCTTCGCGGAGGTCTTCGAGACGGAGTTCAAGGGCGAGTTCGAGGCAGCGGGGATCACCTACGAGCACCGGCTCATCGACGACATGGTCGCTGCGGCCATGAAGTGGGAGGGCGGCTACGTCTGGGCCTGCAAGAACTACGACGGTGACGTGCAGTCCGACACCATCGCGCAGGGCTTCGGATCGCTCGGCCTGATGACGTCGGTCCTGATGACTCCGGACGGCAGGACGGTCGAGGCCGAGGCTGCTCACGGCACGGTGACGCGCCACTACCGCCAGCACCAGAAGGGCGAGCCGACATCGACCAACCCGATTGCATCGATCTTCGCCTGGACGCAGGGCCTTGCCCACCGCGGCAAGCTCGATGGCACCCCGGCTGTCACCGCGTTCGCCGAGACCCTAGAGCGGATCTGCATCGAGACAGTCGAGGAGGGCAAGATGACGAAGGACCTTGCGCTGCTCATCGGTCGCGACGCTCCGTGGCAGACCACGCAGGACTTCCTCGCCTCGATTGACGAGAACCTGCAGAAGGCGATGGGTTAATCACCAGCACATCGACAGGCGCGTCCCCCCGGGGGCGCGCCTGTTCTGCTGTCAGGCCGGGCTGAGCACGGAGATGACGGCCACAACCACCCAGTAGACGATGGTGAGGCCCCCGATGGCTGCTGCGACGTATCCCGAGAAGCGTCGGCCAATACCTGCGCGAATGCCGAAGTACAGGGCGGCCAGACCCGGTGCGATGGCGATGAGCAGAGCAGGGAGAGCGATGAGCAGTGCCGCGCCGAAGGGCGGCGGCGCCTGATCCGTGCCGCCGTATCCCAGCAGGACCGCGATCCCGTAGCCGACGAGCTGGGCCAGGATGCCGCCGGCCACGATGAGCACGACGAACCCCCACGCCCAGCGCACATCGCGATGAGGGTTCACGGCACGTGTCATGTCGGGCAGTAGTGTTCCATGACATGAGCGATCTGTGGCCCAACATCGTGGTCATCCTGCTCCTGATCCTGGTGGCGGGCTGTTTCGTCGCCGCCGAACTTGCCCTCATCTCCCTGCGCGAGGGCCAGGTGACCCGGCTGGCGCAGGACGGTGGCCGTCGCGGGAAGCGCCTGGCGAGGCTCACGAAGAACCCGAACAGATTCCTGGCGGCAGGGCAGATTGGCGTCACGCTCGCGGGCTTCATCTCCGCGGCGTACGGCGAGGCGCAGATCGCCCCGCACATCGTGCCCGTGTTCGTCGGATGGGGCATGAGCGAGGGCGTGGCCGAGATCGTCGTGCTCGTCGTCGTGACATCGATCATCGCCTACTTCTCGCTCGTCCTGGGTGAGCTGGTGCCCAAGCGTCTTGCCCTGCAGCGCACCGAGCAGATCTCGCTGGTGTCGGCCGCACCGATCGACATCATTGCGACGGTCCTCCGGCCGATCATCGCGCTGCTGTCCGTGTCGACGAACGCGGTCGTCCGCCTGCTGGGCATGGACCCGAATGCCGGCAGGGAGCAGATCAGTGGCGAGGAGCTCCGTGGGCTCGTTGCGGCGCATGAGGACCTCACCGTCGAGGAGCGAGAGCTCATCGACGATGTTTTCGCCGCGGGGGACCGCGAACTGCGCGAGGTCATGCTGCCGCGCACCGAGGTCGACTTCCTCGATGCGTCGATGCCGATAGCGAAAGCAGCGAAGGTGGTGTCCGAACTGCCGCACAGTCGCTACCCGGTGACCCGTGGCTCTGCCGACGACGTGATCGGCTTCGTCCACATTCGCGACATTCTCGCTCCGGATATCGCGGAGCGTTCGATCCGTCTGGGCGACCTGGCCCGGGAGATCACCTCGTTCCCCGGAACCAAGCAAGTCCTGAGCACCCTCACCGAGATGCGCCGGTTGCGGCAGCACCTGGCGATCGTGCAGGACGAATACGGCGGTACGGCCGGGATCATCACCATGGAGGACCTCGTCGAGGAGCTCATCGGCGACATCCGGGACGAGTACGACCTGGAGCGCCCGGCCGAGGAACTCGGCGCCTTGGGCGTTCGCACGGTCGACGGACTGCTCAACCTCGAGGATTTCGAGGACGAGAGCGGGGTCGAACTGCCCGAGGGCCCGTACGAGACCGTGGCAGGGTTCGTCATCTCACGGCTGGGACGCGTGCCGTTGCTCGGCGACATCGTGCTCGAGTGCGGGCACTCCTTTGAGGTCGTCGAGCTCGATGGGCGTCGCGTGTCGCGCATCCGGGTCACTCGGGCGGTTGCTGACGATGCTGAGTCGACAGCCGAGGGGTCGCCGGCCGATCTCGGTGGTACGACACAATGAGGCCATGACCGACCAGCCCCTTCGGGCCCCGCGAGTCCTCTCCGGCATCCAGCCCACAGCAGACTCCGTCCATCTGGGCAACTATCTGGGGGCGCTCCGCGAGTGGGTGCGGATGCAGGCCACCCATGACACGTACTACTGCGTCGTCGATCAGCACGCCATCACGGTCGACCACGACCCGGAGCAGTTGCGTCGTCGTACGTACGCCACGTTCGCGCAGCTTCTGGCGATTGGGCTGGACCCGGATCGATCGACCGTGTTCATTCAGAGCCAGGTTCCCGAGCACAGCCAGCTTGCGTGGGTCCTGGAGTGCCAGACGGGCTTCGGCGAGGCCGGGCGGATGACGCAGTTCAAGGACAAGTCGCAGAAGGGCGGCGCCGATCGGTCGACCGTCGGGCTGTTCACCTACCCGATCCTGCAAGCGGCCGACATCCTCATCTACCAGGCGGATGCCGTGCCCGTGGGTGAGGATCAGCGGCAGCATCTGGAGCTAACGCGCGATCTCGCGCAGCGCTTCAACGCGAAGTTCGGTGAGACGCTGACCGTCCCCGAGCCGTACATCGTCAAGGAGACCGCGAAGATCGTTGATCTTCAGGACCCGACGGCGAAGATGAGCAAGTCCGCTCCCGCCGGCTGTGCGTTCCTTCTTGACGACGACAAGGTGCTGGCGAAGAAGATCAAGAGCGCGGTCACAGATTCCGAGCGCGAGATCATCTTCGATCCTCAGCGTAAGCCGGGTGTCTCCAATCTGCTCACGATCCAGGTGGCCCTGACGGGACGAACTCTTGACGAGCTCGTGCTGTCATACGAGGGGCGCGGCTACGGCGACCTGAAGGGCGACACGGCGGAGATCGTGGTCGAGGCGATCCGTCCCTTCCGCGAGAAGGTGCACGAGCTGATGGCGGATCCCGCGGAGTTGCGCCGACTGATGACGATCGGCGCGCACAAGGCGCGCACGACGGCGGCGGCAACGCTCGACGACGTCTACCAACGGGTGGGATTCGTGCCACTCGATCGGGCGTGACACCAGACCCGGGAAGCGGCCGTACCCTCGGGGTCGCCGTCGAGATCCCGGAACCATATGGCCCGGTGCTCGATGCAGTGCGACTGGGCCTCGCGCCGGATGCGGGCGAGATGCCGTCGCATGTCACGATCCTCGCGCCCATCGACGTCGACACCGATGTGCTCGACGCCGTGCTGGCGCACCTCGCGGCCGTTGCGGCCCGCACGCCACCATTCCGGCTGGAACTACGCGGCTCCGGCACCTTCCGGCCGGTTTCGCCGGTCGTGTTCGTCGCCCTGGCCCAGGGCATCTCAGCGTGCGAGCAACTCGAACGCGATGTGCGGTCGGGAGATCTGGCGGTGGAGACGCGCTTCCCGTACCACCCGCACGTGACCATCGCCCACGACCTCGACGATGCGGCGCTGGACGAGGCCTATGACGAGCTTGCCGACTTCCACGCCACGATGGAGATCACGTCCATGGGCCTGCACGAGTACGTCGACGGCCGCTGGCGTCTGGTGCGGGAGTTCGCTTTCGAGGGCTGAGTCAGGCGGCGTGCCGACCCCGGTGCGCGGATCGTCGGCGAGCGATGACGACGGTGCCCACTGTCAGGGCCGACAGGACAGCGGCCGCGATGAGGACACCCCCCGGCATACTCGCGGGCTCATCGCCCGGGCTGGCGGCGGTCGTTGCGGTGCCGGCGGGGAGCCCGGCCTGAGCTGTGTTGGTGCCCGCATCCGCCCCCGCGTCCGGGCCCGCCACGGCGTCCGGTGACGGGGCCACTGAGCCGGGTTCGACCAGGGTTCCGATGGGTGTGACGCTGTCGGCGTTGGCAAACCCCCAGGTCAGCAGCTTTCGCGCTGCCGCTTCGCTGGACTCGTGGATTCCCATGAGTGTCACCAGCAACGTCCGGCCGTTCCGTGTCGCCGCTCCAACGTAGGTTCGGCCCGCGCGACTGGTGAACCCCGTCTTGACGCCGATCATGCCCTTCCAGCCGTGCAGGAGCAGCCGGTTGGTCGTGTAGATCGGGTGGCTGCCCTTCCCCTTCACGTCGGGGAACTCGGCCCGTGTGGTGCCCGCGTAGTGGGCGAATTCCGGCAGCTTCATCCCGGCGCGCGCGATCAGGGCAAGGTCATAGGCGCTGGACAACTGCCCGGGAGCATCGAGGCCGTTCGGGGTCTTGGCGACGGTATCGAGCGCGCCTAGATCACGGGCGACACCGTTCATCTGGGCAACGGTCCGCTTGACGCCACCATTGGCCTGGGCGACGGCAATCGCCGCATCGTTGGCGCTGGGGAGGAACACCGCGTACCAGAGCTGATCGAGGGTGTAGGTGCGTCCCGGCTTGAGACCCACGCGGGCCCCGTAGGTGTTGGCCGCGGCTGCGGTCGCTACGTAGGTGGTCTCGGGTGGCGTCTGCGGCATGACGGTGAGCGCCGTGAGCATCTTCAGGGTGCTTGCCGGAGCACGACGGACATGGGATCCCTTCTGCGCCAGCACCTCGCCCGTCGTGGCATCTGCCAGGAGCCATGTCTCGGCCCACACCTTCGGCAGGCCATGGGCATCGGGCTGCAGGATCGCCGTCCGGCGGGTGCTGGCCAGCAGTTCGCCGCCGACGGTCTCGGCCATTGCGGGACCGGCAGTGAGCGCCCCCAGGCTCAGGGCGAAGGCGATCACCGCCCCGGCCAGTGCGGCCGTGCGGGGCTGTCCACCATGGAGTCTGGGCATTGCCATCCATGTTAGGTCCGCGAGTAGGCTCGAAGCCCGAGCAACGCTCCCAGGAGGTCATATGTCGTCGGTCACTGCGCCCACCGGTCTGCTCATCGGCGGCGAATGGCAGCAGACGCAGAAGCGAATCCAGGTCATGGACCCGGCGACCTTCACCGTGCTGGCGGAGATCGGCGACGCTGAGGTCGCTGACGGCCTCGATGCCGTGGCCGCCGCGCATGACGCCTTCCAGACCTGGTCGGTCACGCCCGCGCGTCAGCGGGCCGAGATCCTCCGACGAGCCTTCGAGATCATGTCGGCCGAGCTGGAGACGTGCGCACGCATCATCTCCCTCGAGAACGGCAAGGCGTGGCGCGATGCGTTGGGCGAGGCGACCTACGCCGCGGAGTTCTTCCGCTGGTTCTCGGAGGAGGCCTCACGGATCGAGGGTGGATTCCGCTACGCCCCCAATCGCGACAAGACGATCATCACCGACCACCGCCCGATCGGCGTGGCCTACATGATCACGCCGTGGAACTTCCCCGCGGCGATGGCGACCCGCAAGCTTGCCCCGGCCCTGGCCGCTGGCTGCACGGCCGTGCTCAAGCCGGCCGGCGAGACCCCTCTCACGGCCCTGTGGATCGGTGATGTCCTTCAGCGCGCGGGTGCACCGGCCGGCGTGGTCAACATCATCACGACCAGCCAGACCGGCCCGGTGTCCAGTGCGATCCTGGCCGACCCTCGCGTCGCGACCCTGTCCTTCACCGGCTCGACCTACGTGGGCAAGATGCTGCTCAAGCAGACGGCCGATCGCGTGCTGCCGTCGTCGATGGAGCTCGGTGGCAACGCCCCGTTCATCGCCTTCGAGGGCGCCGATGTCGATGCGGCGGTCTCCGGCGCGATGATCGCGAAGATGCGCAACGGCGGTGCGGCCTGCACGGCGGCCAACCGCTTCTACATTCACGAGTCGCTTGCTGAGGAGTTCACCACCAAGCTCGAGTCGGCGTTCGCCGCCTTGACGATCGGTCCCGGCATCGACCCGGCCAATGATCTCGGCGCCATGGTCTCGGTGAAGGAGCGCGACAAGATCCTCGAGTTGCTTCAAGAGGCTGTGGGCGAGGGAGTCGTCGCCACGCCGTCCTCGACTGTGCCTGAGCTCGGCGCATTCATCTCACCGTATGTCGTGCGCGACGTCATCCACGGGTCCGCACTCACGCGTAACGAGGTGTTCGGGCCGGTCGCGCCGATCGTCACGTTCACCGACGAGGACGAGGGCGTGCGGATGGCGAACGACACCGAGTACGGCCTGATCTCCTACGTGTTCGCCAAGGACCCGGGCACCGGAGTAAAGCTTGCTCGTCGCATGGAGTCCGGCATGGTGGCCGTCAATCGTGGCCTGGCATCTGACCCAGCCGCACCGTTCGGCGGCATGAAGGAGTCCGGGCTGGGTCGCGAAGGCGGCTTCGCCGGCATCCACGAGTTCCTCGAGACGCAGTACTTCGCCGTCGACCTGTAGGTCGCCGGAGGCTGCTTCACCCGTTTGGGCCACAATTTGCGCGTGAGCCCCTTCGAGTCGCTGGCCAGGACCGTCGTCCGCTATCGCTGGACGGTCCTGATCGGCTACCTCGTCTCCTTGGCGGTGTTCGGGTTCATCGGCGCTGGAGTGTTCGGTGCCTTGGGCAGCCGAGGCTTCGATGATCCGGGCAGCGAGTCGACGAGGGCCGCGGCCATCCTCGTGAACACCTTCGGCTCTGACGCTCCCACTGCCGTCCTTGCCATCGAGTCGAGCGTGGATATCGCGAGTCCCGCTACGACGGCGAGTGCGAGTGCACTGGCGAACGCGGTGGCCAAGGTCGACGGTGTGCGACAAGTTGTGTCCTACTGGACGTCGGGACAACCCGCACAGCTGAAGAGCACGGACGGCCGGACAGGACAGGTCCTGGTCTTCACCGACAAGGGGGCGGACGCGCAGGCCCTGACGCAGACACTCATCGATCAGTTCAGCGGCGAGCAGGGCGACCTCACGGTCTACGTGTACGGCTGGAATGTCGTGGGCGATGCCATCACCACGACGATCACGGGTGACCTGGCAAAGGCAGAGGGCATTGCCATCCCCATCACCGTGGTGATCCTGATGTTCGTGTTCGGCTCCGTCGTTGCCGCAGGGTTGCCGTTCATGGTCGCTGGTGCGTCGATACTCGGCAGCTTCACGGTCCTGTTCCTCCTGACGAAGCTGACCGACGTCTCGGTATTCGCCCTCAATCTCGCCACCGGGCTGGGACTGGCCCTCGGGATTGACTACGCGCTGCTCATGATCAGTCGGTTCCGCGAGGAACTCAAGACGGGGGCGACAAGCGACGATGCCGTCGTCACGACGATGCGCACGGCAGGCAAGACCGTGCTGGTCTCGGGAATCACCGTGGCAATCACACTGGCCTCGCTCATGGTGTTCCCGCAGTACTTCCTGAAGTCGTTCGCCTATGCCGGTGTCTCCGTCAGCCTGTTCGCCGTCCTCGGCGCACTCACCGCGCTCCCCGCAATGCTGGCGATCCTCGGTCCCAACGTGAACCGGCTCAAGGTGCGCAGGGGTGACCTGGCACCCACGGACACCGGTGCCTGGTCTTCGATCGCTCGCTTCGTCATGCGCCGCCCGTGGCCGGTGATGATCGGTGCGATCGCGCTGCTCCTCGTCATGGCGTATCCCGCGCTGCAGGTGGCATTCGGCCAGGTTGATGACCGCGCGCTGCCGCCGAGCAACCCCGCCGCCGTCGCCGGAGAGGTCCTCCGCGACCGGTTCCCGGGCCAGGAGTCCGCTCCGTATGGTGTCGTCCTCATCAACCCAACCGGTGATGCCACAGCCATCGACACCTACGGCAAGCAGCTTTCGATGATCCCGGATGTCGTCCGCGTCACCACCCCGACCTCGATCATCGTCGGTGGCGCTGTGGTGGCACCCAACGTCTCACAGGAGACATGGACCACAGATGGCATGACGCGGGTAACCGTGGTTGGGAACGCTCCACCGTTCGATACCCGGGCCGTGGCGGTCGTGGATGCGCTGCGTGCCGCGCCAGCCCCAGCCGCTGAGGTGATCGTCGGTGGTCAGGGGGCGGCCTACGCCGACTCCAACTCGGGGATCCTCGGAAGGGTGTGGATCGTCGCACTGTGGATCGCGATCACGACGCTCATTGTGCTGTTCCTCTTCACCGGCAGTGTCCTGCTGCCCGTTAAGGCGCTCATTCTCAACGTGCTGAGCCTCGCCGCGACTCTGGGCGCGCTGGTCTGGGTATTCCAGGGCGGGCACCTGACGTGGCTGGTCGGCGACTACACGAACACGAACACCGTTGACATCTCCAGCATCGCCCTGATCGCCGTGGTCGCATTCGCGCTGTCCATGGACTACGAACTGTTCATGCTCTCGCGGATCAAGGAGGAGCATGATGCCGGTCGAAGCACCGCGGATGCCGTTGCCTTCGGCCTTCAGCGCACGGGACGGATCGTCACGGCGGCCGCACTGCTGATCGCCATCGTGTTCGCATCGTTCCTGTCGAGCGGTGTGACGAACATCAAGCAGCTCGGCTTCGGTGTGACGGTAGCGATCATCCTCGATGCCACCGTCGTCCGAGCCATCCTCGTTCCGGCATTCATGCGCATCGCTGGCAAGGCGAACTGGTGGGCTCCGCCGCCGCTGCGTCGGCTGCATGATCGCATCGGCCTGCGCGACAGCTGAGCCGCCCGTCGCTCAACACGTGAGGGGAGGTCCCATCCGCCTGACCAGCGGAACGCCGCCAAGGAGGTCGACAGCACCTCGGGTGGACACGCTACGGCTCGGCGTACAGCACGCCGTTCTCGGTGATGTCTGCCCGCTCGACGCGCGTCCACGTCAGCATCGCCGCGACCAGGGCCAGCGCAGTGGCGCCCGCTACGGCCCACCAGGCCTTGGTGTGGAGGATCAGGAGCGCGAACACAAGGCAGTACGTCAGGTAGATGGGCAGGCTCTTGACCATGCCGCCCATCACGGAGTTTGCGTTGCGCACCCCGGAGCGATGGGCGATGAACAGAGCGATGGTGGTGCTCATGGTCGGGAACGCGCCGATGGCACCCGCGAGGCCGGGTCCGGAGTACTGGTTGGCCACGGTGATGAACGCGACGACGAGGGCCGCCGAGCCCAGGGACAGCACCCGCTGCATGCGCGTGGGGGCCTCACCGGTGCGGATGGCGCGCGGCTGGCGGGCCATGTAGAGCCCACCCAGGAAGATGGCCAGCACGCCGATGACGATGCGGGCCACCTCGGGGACCGGAATGACGGATACCGATGCAGCCACGTAGACGAGAGTCGCCAGCAGGAACCCGCGCACGGCCCCCAACCGCGTTGTCAGCCACACGAAGGCGATGGCGTAGGCGGCCATCGGAGCCACGTGTCCGGCGGCGCTCAGTGCGATGAGTGAGGCGTCGGTGTGGTTCTGCGTCACGGCGATGGTGGCTGAGGCGACGCCGAACGCGATGGGCAGTGCGGCGACCCAGCCAGCCGCGGCGGCGCCAATACGTGCTTCCATCCGCTGAGCCAGGAGCATCGTAAGCGCGGCAATGGGAACGCCGATGTACTCCACGGGCCACATGATGTCCTACGCCTTCGACAGCCCCGGGACCCGTTCCCACTTATCCGACGCTCCCCCCCACCTGCTGCCCTAGTGGACGAGTGGGTTGGGGGTGGGATCAGACGCGGCGGAAGATCAGGGCGCGCTTGACCTCTTGGATCGCCTTGGTGACCTCGATGCCGCGTGGGCAGGCATCGGTGCAGTTGAAGGTCGTGCGGCAGCGCCACACGCCTTCCTTCGCATTGAGGATCTCGAGTCGCTGCTCGGAGCCTGCGTCTCGGCTGTCGAAGATGAACCGGTTCGCGGCCACGATCGCGGCCGGGCCGAAGTACTGGTCGTCGGTCCAGTAGACCGGGCACGACGTCGTGCAGCAGGCGCACAGGATGCACTTGGTGGTGTCGTCGAACCGGGCCCGCTCCTCTGCTGACTGCAGTCGCTCCTTGCTGGGCTCGTGACCCGCAGGGATCAGGAACGGCAGTACCGAGCGATACGCGGCAAAGAACGGATCCATGTCGACGACAAGGTCCTTCTCCAGGGGGAGGCCCTTGATCGCCTCGACGGTGATCGGCTTGCTGATGTCGAGGTCCTTGACGAGGCTCTTGCACGCCAGCCGGTTGCGACCGTTGATGCGCATGGCATCCGAGCCGCAGATGCCGTGGCCGCACGAGCGGCGGAAGGTCAGCGTGCCGTCGATCTCGCCCTTGATCTTCTCGAGCGCAGTGAGCACACGGTCGGTGGGGTAGAGCGCAACGGTGTAGTCCTCCCAGTGCGGCTCCTCGTCGAGCTCTGGCTGGAAGCGTCGGATGCGGAAGGTGACGTCCGACGTCACCGGCGCGGCGAAGGCGGGGGCCTCGACTGTTGCAGTCATCAGTACTTACGCTCCATTGGCTGGTATCGGGTAATGACGACGGGCTTGTAGCCGAGCTCGACGTACTCGCGGCCACCCTCATCCGTGCGACGGTAGGCCATCGTGTGGCGCATGAAGTTGACGTCGTCGCGCGTCGGGTAGTCCTCGCGGGCGTGGCCGCCGCGCGACTCCTTGCGCTCCAGGGCTCCGATGACGACCAACTCGGCCAGGTCGAGCAGGAAGCCGAGCTCGATGGCCTCGAGGAGATCGGTGTTGTAGCGAACACCCTTGTCCTGGATGGACACGTTCTTGTAGCGCCGCTTGAGCTCCTGGACATCGTCGAGGGCCTGCTTCAGCGTGGCCTCCGTGCGGTAGACCTGCGCGTTCATGTCCATCGTCTCCTGCATCTCGCGACGCAGGACAGCAACGCGCTCGCTGCCGGTGCTTGACCGGAGCTGCTCGACGAGCTCGATCGTGTAGCCCTGTGAATCCTCGGGCAGCTCGACGTGGCTGACCGTGTTGGCGTACTCGGCAGCCGCGATGCCGGCACGTCGGCCGAACACGTTGATGTCGAGCAGGGAGTTCGTGCCGAGTCGATTCGACCCGTGGACCGAAACGCAGGCGCACTCGCCAGCCGCGTAGAGGCCCGGGATCACGTGCTCGTTGTCGCGCAGGACCTGCGTCTCGACGTTGGTGGGGATGCCGCCCATCGCGTAGTGGGCGGTCGGGAAGACCGGGACCAACTCCGTCACGGGGTCGACACCGAGGTAGGTGCGGGAGAACTCGGTGATGTCGGGGAGCTTGGCCTCGATCTGCTCCTTGGGCAGG
>CAIVQM010000269.1 GCA_903908025.1 uncultured bacterium | reverse complement strand
ATCATCGACGTCGACGGCGACGAGGCGGGCTTCTGGCTGCTGCCGACCCTGTTCGACCACGTCACCACCGACATGACGATCTACACCGATGAGATCTTCGGCCCGGTCCTGTGCGTTGTTCGCGTGCCTTCATACGACGCCGGCGTCCAGCTGATCAACGACCACCCGTACGGCAACGGCACCGCGATCTTCACCAACGACGGTGGCGCCGCTCGCCGGTTCCAGAACGAGATCGAGGTCGGCATGGTCGGTATCAACGTGCCGATCCCCGTCCCGATGGCGTACTACTCCTTCGGCGGCTGGAAGGCCTCCCTGTTCGGCGACAGTCACGCCCACGGCACCGAAGGCGTCCACTTCTTCACCCGAGGCAAGGTCATCACGAGCCGCTGGCTGGACCCCAGCCACGGCGGCATCAACCTCGGATTCCCCACCCAGTCCTGACCCACGCGGGAGGCTCACATGACCGGATCGCCGCTGCTGCGGATGACGCAAACCACTCCGACGTGCCTGTGGAACGACTCGGCGGATCCCGTCGAGCTCGCCGAGGCAATCGGCTGGGGGGCGGTGGGTGCGACCTGCAATCCGGTCATCGCCCTGGCCGCGCTGAAGGCAGACGCGCCGACCTGGGTCGGCCGCATCCGTGACTTCGCGGCGGCGAACCCGAACGCGACCGAGGACGAGATCGGCTGGGCGATGGTCAAGCGCCTGTCGGTGGAGGCCGCTGCCCTGCTTGAGCCGGATTTCGAGCGGTACGCGGGTGTCAACGGTCGGCTGTCCATCCAGACGGACCCGCGTCACTACCGCGACACAGCGGCGATCGTCGAGCAGGCCGTGGAGTTCAGCACGCTTGCCCCGAACATGATCGTGAAGATCCCCGTCACCGCAGCGGGTGCAGCAGCCTTCGAGGAGGCCACATACCGCGGTGTCAGCGTCAACGCGACCGTGTCGTTCACGGTGCCACAGGCGATCGCCGTCGCCGAGGCCGTCGAGCGCGGACTGCGTCGACGCGAGGCCGAGGGACTCGAAGTCAGCACGATGGGCCCCGTCTGCACGATCATGGTCGGCCGCACAGATGACTGGATGCGGGTGTCTGCCGAGCGCGACCAGATCACCGTCGATCCCGGCATCATGGAATGGGCAGGCGTCGCCGTCTTCAAGAAGGCCTACGCGCTGTACCAGGAGCGCGGCTACCGCACGCGCCTGCTGTCTGCCGCCTTCCGCAACCACATGCACTGGAGTCAGTTCATCGGCGGCAATGTCGTGATCTCGCCGCCGTTCGGCTGGCAGAAGCGGCTGAACGCGAGTGGCATTGAGCCGACCCACCGGCTTGATGATCCGGTCGATCCGCGCATCGTCGCCGATCTCTACGACAACTTTGCCGAGTTCCGCAAGGCGTACGACGAGGACGGCCTGGCCATCTCCGATTTCACGCAATACGGTGCCACGGCCCGCACGCTCCGCCAGTTCCTCACGGCCAATGCCGAGCTTGAGGCGTTCGTCCGCGACGTGACGCTTCCCAACCCGGACAAGTAGGTCCGACGTGACGTCTGCCTCGTGGCCAGCCCGGCTCACTGCGGCCGACTGTCGTCTGGCCGACCTGATCGACATCACGGCGACGGTGACGGACGTGGCCGACTACCCGCACGCGAGTGCCGTCGTCGATGGAGTGCTCGTCTACGAGCGCGCGCGGATCGCGTGGGTGATGGCAGACCCCGCCGGACGCAGCGGGCTGCAAGGTGAGCTGGCGACAGCCCTGGCTGACGGCCCAGGAGTCGTTGTGTTCGCGGGTGCGTTCCCGGACACGGAGGTTGTCGATGCCGTCACGTCGGCGTTCAACGAGATCATCGTCGAGCAGCAGGCGGCCGGTGGTGCTGCTGGCGATCACTTCGGCCAGCCGGGTGCGAACGACCGTATCTGGAACGCGCTGGAGAAGCTCGCAGTACGAGCCCCGGACCTGTTCGTGCGCTACTACGCGAATGACGTCATCGCACTGATCTCGCAAAGCTGGCTCGGCCCGGCCTACCAGATGACATCGCAGGTCAATGTCGTGAATCCGGGTGGCGCAGCGCAGGCCCCGCACCGCGACTACCACCTCGGGTTTCAGACCAACGAGGTCGCAGGCGAGTACCCGACGCATGTGCATGCGCTGTCACGCGTTCTCACCCTGCAGGGGGCTGTTGCCCACACGGACATGCCGGTCGAGAGCGGTCCGACGCTCCTGCTGCCCCATTCGCAGAAGTACCTGCCCGGCTATCTGGCGTGGCGGCTTCCCGAGTTCCGATCGCACTTCGACAGCAACTTCGTGCAGCTTCCCCTCGCGAAGGGGGATGCGATCTTCTTCAACCCCGCGCTGTTCCATGCGGCGGGCACCAACCACACCGCCGACATCCGTCGGATGGCGAATCTGCTCCAGGTGTCATCAGCCTTCGGGCGATCCATGGAGACCGTCGATCGTGAATTGGTGTCCACCTCCATCTACGACGACCTGACGAAGGCACACATTGCGGAGGGCTGGGACCGGCGCGAGATCGACAATGTCATAGCGGCGAGCGCGGAAGGCTACGCGTTCCCGACGAATCTCGACCGCGATCAGCCGATCGACGGGCTGGCGCCGCCGACGCAGGCGGATCTGATGCGGCTCGCGGTCGATGAGGGCTGGGCGCACGAGGTACTCGTGCAGCGGCTGGCCGAGCAGGCCGAGCGCACCCGCACTCACTAGCGGGGCTACATCGAGGACTTGAGGTCGCGCAGGCAGGAGACCAGGAAGCGGTGATCGTCTACCTCGGGCAGGCCGGACGCGTAGAAGCCGCCGACGACCCCGACGCCAGCGACGAACACCGGCATCCCGCCGCCATGTGCGGCGTACTCGAGTTCGCTCAGCCCCGTCGACTCGTTGAACGTGGTGCCGCGCTCCTCGTACTTCACCTTCGTCGCGAGGGTTGAGCGGTGATAGCGCTCGACCACGCGGCGCTTGCGCACGAGCCAGTCATCGGAGTCGGGGATCGACCCGGGGAGGGCGGCCCGATAGGCGAGGCGGCCGAGGTGGTGGACCTCGATGATGATCGCGAGCTGCTCGTTGATCGCCCGATCGGTGGCCAGCAGGCCGAGGGCCACCGCCTCGGCGGGGCTGAAGGACGCCAGCTCCAGTTCAGCGAGTTCAGCCTCAAGAGCCGCGGACGTGTAGTCACCAGTGGTCATACCGCGAGCGTAGTGACCGCCGTCTTGAGGTTGGTGGCGGTT
>CAIVQM010000268.1 GCA_903908025.1 uncultured bacterium | reverse complement strand
CCTCGTCTCCGGCGCCAGCCAACTGCGCCTCGAGTCGTACCTGTTCACCAAGGAGTCGATCACGGCAGCGCGTGACCATCTCACCGATGACGGCGTCTTCGCGATGTACAACTACTACCGCGAGCCGTGGCTGATCAACCGCCTGGCCGGAACCGTCAGCGAAGTCTTCGGGCACGACCCCTGCCTCGACCAGTTCCAGGGCCAGTCGCTGGCGGCGATCACGGTGGGCAAGGACGCGGCGAATGCCGTCTGCGACCCCGGCGCGGTCTGGGACCGGGCCGCCATCACCGCGGCCGGTGGCGAGATTCCCGTGCCTGCTGTTGACGATCGCCCGTTCCTGTACCTCAAGGACCGCACGATCCCACCGCTGTACCTGATCATCATCGCCTTGATCCTCGGCGTCTCCCTCCTCGGCATCCGAGTGTTCGGCGGACCGTTCAGGACCATGCGCGGATATGGCGACCTGTTCTTCATGGGCGCGGCATTCCTCCTCCTCGAAACCCGCTCGGTCACGACCTTCGCACTGCTGTTCGGCACGACATGGCTCGTGAACGCCTTGGTATTCACGGGCGTCCTACTGGCCGTCCTCGCCGCAATCGAAGTCACGCAACGCACCGCACGCCGCGGGCATGTGATCTCGCGAAAGGTGATCATCCCGGCGCTCTTCGTGTCACTGGCCATCGCCTTCCTCATCCCGAACTCGGCTCTGCTCGGACTGCCTGTCCCGGCGCGCCTGATTGCAGCCGTGGTGCTCGCGTTCGCCCCGATCTTCTTCGCGAACCTGCTGTTCACCACACGCTTCAAGGACGCCGCGAACCCGACCGCGGCCTTCGCCGCGAACCTGTTCGGCGCAATGGTCGGCGGCTGCCTCGAGTACCTGTCGCTCATCCTCGGCTACCAGTGGCTGCTGGCTGTAGCGGCGGTGCTGTACCTCGCTGCGGTCCTCATCGGCCAGCGGCAGGAGTCCAAGGCGGCATCAGCGGCAACTGCCGGCTGACGCGTCGACGACCATGAGCCCGGATCGCACGGTCACGATCCGATCCGGACCGTGGGAGCGCGCCCGGATCGACTCATTTCTCGGGCAGGCCCTGATCCCGATTCGGCTGGCGACCAACGGCACGTACCCCATCGTGCAGTCGGTGTGGTTCCTGCCCGACGACGACGCCTTGTGGTGCGCAACCCAGACCGACTCGGTCCTTGCGCGACGCCTTCGCGCTGACGGCCGGTGCGGCTTCGAGGTGTCGGCAGACACCCGGCCCTACCGCGGCGTTCGGGGAACTGGGCACGCGACCCTGATCCGCGAAGAGGCCGAGCGCGTGCTACCTCTGCTGGTCCAGCGCTACCTTGGGGACGAGCCATCCTCACTTGGTGACTGGCTGATGTCGCGACTCGACAACGAGGTGGCCATCCGCATCGATCGCCTCACCGTCACCAGTTGGGACTTCTCGGAGCGGATGGGGGCGTCATGAACGAGTCGGCCTACACGAGCGCCATGCTGGTCGCGGCTCAGGTCTTCGAGGTGATCGCCGCAGCAGTTCTCATGATCGGCCTGGTCCTCGCCTTCATCCTGGCCATCCGCGCATATCGTCGCGATGCCGATGGGAAGTCCGCCTACCGGGTGCTGCGTCAGACCTTCGGCGGCGTCATCCTGCTGGGGCTCGAGATCCTCGTGGCCGGCGACCTCATCCGGACCGTCGCCGTCGAACCGACCCTCGACAATGTGGTCGTTCTCGGGCTGATCGTCCTGATCCGGACGTTCCTGAGCTTCAGCCTCGAAATAGAGATCGACGGAGTCCCGCCCTGGCGGCGTGGGCTGGTCAGCGGGGTCACGGTCATCAAGAACGCCGCACAGGCGCCCAGCGGACAGTAGCCTTTCCGAATCGATTGGGGAGGCACCGTGAGCGACGACCAGAACACCCGGTCACTCGAGGCGAATGTGCGACGGGACTTCCGTCAGGCCATGTCCTACGGGGACTATCTTCGGCTCGATCTCGTCCTGTCTGCACAGCAGCCACTGAGCGATCCGCCTCGGCATGACGAGATCCTGTTCATCATCCAGCACCAGACGTCCGAGCTCTGGTTGAAGCTGATGCTCCACGAGCTCCGAGCCGTCCGCGAGCAACTGCGGGCCGACGAACTATCCCCGGCGCTGAAGGGGATGGCGCGCATCAAGCACATCCAGCACACGCTGATCGAGCAGTGGGGCGTGCTCACCACGCTCACGCCCAGCGAGTATGCGCAGTTCCGAAACTTCCTGCAGAGCTCATCGGGGTTCCAGTCGTGGCAGTACCGAGCCATCGAGTTCATCCTCGGGAACAAGAACCCCGAGATGCTGCAGGTGTTCGATCATGACCCCGAGATCCACGCTCTCCTCAAGGCCCTCTACGACGAGCCGACGCTGTACGACGAGTTCCTGCGCTTCCTCGCCCGCCGCGGACACGAGATCCCCGCCGAGGTTCTCGATCGCGATGTCCAGGTCTCGTGGCACCTGCATCCGTCGCTCGTCCCCGTCTTCCGGCGCGTCTACGAGAATGCCCAGGAGTTCTGGCAGGAGTACGAGGCCTGTGAGGAGTTGGTCGACGTCGAGGAGAACTTCCAGTTGTGGCGCTTCCGGCACCTGAAGACGGTTGAGCGGATCATCGGCTCAAAGACCGGCACCGGCGGCTCAAGCGGCGTCCCCTTCCTACGTCGAGCCTTGGAATTGACCTTCTTCCCTGAGCTGTACGCCGTGCGCACCGAGATCGGGGACTGACGGCGGGAATGGCCACGGCGCACCGGCTTCAGTAACGGGCGAATCGGACGTGCGCTTGTAGCCTTGCGCAATCGGGGCGGTAGGAGGAAGGGGCCGCGACTGTGGTTGCTGCGCGTCTCCGGTCCCTACGCGACGGAGAGACGCTGGTTCGCGTGCTGGGCCCGGTCGGCTGGGTGGTCATCGTCGGCGGTGGACTCAGCGCCTTCTTCGCTGCGTCGACCGACAGCAGCGAGGCCGACCAGCCCATCCTCGTCGTCACCCTCGCCCTGTTCTTCACGATCCTCATGGTCAGGATCGTCACTGGTGCCGTCATCTGGCCGAGCCAACGGCTGGCCCTGATCGCCCTCGCCATCGGCATCCTCCTGTGGGCGATCGGCTCCGCGATCCTGAATGCGGCGGTCCCCGCCTCCGCGACCACCTTCCCCGCGCCCGGTGAGCTCTTCTTCCTCGCGTCCTATCTAGGTTTCGCTGCCTTCGTCGTGCTCGACGCCACCTCGCGCAGCGCACGGGCCGAGACCGCGTGGCTCGATGCCGCGATCGTCCTCGGTGGCACCGCCGCCATCGCCGGCGGCCTCCTGCTCACCCCGTTCGCCAGCAACTTCCCTGAGGGCGGGCTCCCACTCCTCGTCGCTGTGCTCTTCCCACTCATCGACCTGGTGCTCGCACTTGTGGTCGTTGGGCAGTGGGCGTTGTCAGCGCGGCCGTGGTCCTGGCGGACGGCGTCCCTCATCGCTGGGTTCGTGCTCATGGCGATCGCGGATTCGAGTCTCGTCCTGAACCTCTCCTCAGGAACGTACGCCTTCTCGATCTACCTCGACATGATGTGGGGTGCGGCGTTCATGCTGATTGCAGGTGCGGCGGTCGCACCACGTCCTCCACAGGTCAGCATCGCTCGGCGACTGCCGGGCGGATTCCTCATTGCCTCGTTCATCGCGGCTATCGTTCTGCTCCTCGTGCGCCCGCAGGGCGTGCTCGGCTGGGCAATCTCGATCCCCGCGGCAGTCACGCTGCTCGCCACCGGCGCACGCCTCGCTGTGGCGCTGCGTGAGTCTCGGCAGGCCGGCGAGGCCTTCCAACTGGCGCAGACCGATGACCTCACCGGACTGCCCAACCGCCGCGCCATCCTGCGTGCACTCGACGACGGAATCGCCGCACAGCAGCCGATGGGCCTGATGCTCCTCGATCTTGACGGCTTCAAGGAGGTCAACGACACCCTTGGCCACAGTGCCGGCGACACCCTGCTCGAGCTGATCGCTCTGCGCATGCGCGATTCGCTGCCGCAGGAGATCCTGCTCGCGCGGATCGGCGGCGACGAGT